>JBGTHX010000138.1:0-3255 GCA_041746055.1 Lewinella sp.
CACCTCCGGCCTGAGACGGCTGGGCCTGACGCTGTTTTGGTTCGTCGTGTTCGCCATTCCGATCGGAATCGTGCTGCTGTTCGTCGGACTGAACTTCACCGACCTGCCCTCGGTGACGGAGTTGGAAAACCCTAAAAACAACGAGGCCAGCCCGGTTTTGGCCAGTGACGGCAGCGTACTCGGGCGGTACTTCGTGGAGAACCGCGTGATGGTCGACTTCAAGGATCTCGGTCCCCACCTGGAGGCCGCGCTGGTGAGCACGGAGGACGAGCGCTACTACGACCACAGTGGTATCGACTGGCAGAGCCTGCCCCGCGTAGTGATCAAAACCGCCATTCTCGGACAGGAATCTTCAGGCGGGGGATCGACCATCTCCCAGCAGCTGGCCAAGCTGCTCTTTACCGAGCAGGTAAGCGCCAATATCGTGGAGCGGGGCTTTCAGAAACTCAAAGAGTGGATCATCGCCGTCCGCCTCGAGCGCAAGTACACCAAGGAAGAGATCATCGCGATGTACCTCAACCGCTACGACTTTATCAACGGCGCCCAGGGTATCCGGGCGGCAGCGGAGAACTACTTCGATGGGAAGCGGCCGGGCGAACTGACGGTTGAGGAGTCCGCAATGCTGATCGGGATGCTGAAGAACGCCTCGCTGTACAATCCGCTGCGCTTTCCCGAGCGGACCAAGATTCGCCGCAACCAGGTACTGTCCCAGATGGTGCGCAACAACCGCATCTCCCGCACCGAGTATGATTCGCTCTCGGCCCTCCCGCTCAACATCAAGTTCACGCGGCAGCAGCACGATGACGGACTGGCCCCCTACTTCCGCATGGTGCTGGCCGAGGAGGCCAAGCACATTCTGTCGGAGGAACCCTATTTAAAATCTAACGGCCAGCCGTACGACATCTACCGGGACGGCCTTACTTTCTACACGACCATCGACCCGGCCATGCAAATGCACGCGGAGCAGGAGGCCCGCAAGCACATGCAGCAGCTGCAAAAGCAGTTCTTCGGCCACTGGAAGAACATGGATCCCTGGACCTACACCAACCCCGGTTCGGAGACCGAGGTACGCGTGGAGCGCCGGAAGGAAAGCCTGCAGAACGCCATCCGCCATTCGGACCGCTATCAGATTTACCGTACCTCGATCCTCCAGCCGGTGATCGACCGCATCCTGGAGACAACGGACTTCCGCTTTTCCAGCAACGATCGCGAGATCCAGCGGATGATCGGCGAGGACAGGGAACCGGGCGTCATTGCCGCTGACGTACGCAGCAAGATGATTTCCGAAGACTTCGCCGCCCGCCACCGGGAGGTGATGGAACTGCCCGAGTTCGAGGACCTGAAGGTGGCGTGGGAGGAGCTGCAGTCTACCGTCGAGCGTGAATTCGAGAAGAAGACCGAGATGCGGATCTTCACCTACGACAACGAGCGGATGGAAACGGACACCACCATGAGTCCCCTCGACAGCATCCGCTACCTGAAGATGATCCTCCAGATCGGCAGTATGTCCGTGGAGCCCAGTACCGGGTATGTCCGCACCTGGATCGGCGGCAGCGACTTCAAGTGGTTCCAGTTCGACCACGTCACCACTAAGCGGCAGGTGGGCTCGACCTTTAAGCCCTTCGTCTACGCCGCCAGCATCGACCTGCGCGGGATTACCCCTTGTCTCAAGGTGCTGGATCAGCCGGTAACCATCGGCCCCGGCGACGGCAACTTCCACCTGCAAAAGGAATGGACCCCCCGTAACTCCAACGGCGGCTACAGCTACGAGGACTACACCCTCTACCAGGGACTCAAGAACTCGGTCAACTCTATTTCCGCCTACCTTATGAAGGAGCTGGCCTCCACTGAGCCCGTGCGGAACATGGTAGCCAATATGGGCATACCCAAGGAGCAGATCCCCGACGCGCCGTCTATCGCTCTGGGTTCCGTTGATCTCACGGTACAGCAACTCACCGGTGCGTACACCACCTTCGGAAACAACGGAGTCTTCATCCGTCCGGTCTTCCTGACCCGCATCGAGGACCGTACCGGGCGGGTCATCTACGAATATCTGCCGGAGGAGCAGCCCGCGATCAGTCCGCAGGCGAACTACGTCATGGTCAATATGCTGGGTCGTGCGTCAGTAGGTAACCTCGGCGGCGTCGAAGGCCCGGTAGGCGGCAAGACCGGTACCACCAACGACCAGACCGACGGTTGGTACATGGGCATCACCCCCGAGCTCATTGTGGGCACCTGGGTGGGCGGCGACGATCGCTGGATCCGCTTCCGGAGTCTGGGATTGGGGGCCGGCTCGAACATGGCCAAGCCCTTTTTCCGCCGCTTCGTGGGTGCCGCCCAGCAGGACGAGACCATCGCCTGGGATACCGAGAAACAGTGGATCAAGCCCGCCGGCGATCTGGGTATCGAAATGAACTGCGATGCCTACAACGGCAGCAATGACGACCTCTTCGAGGAGGGTCAGCTGCTGCCCGACGATCCCTTTGGTAACAGCCCTGACTTTTAGGGCGGGGACGCAGGTGCCATGAAAATCCTGTTCCTATCCGCTTGGTGGCCCAGTCGGGTTCATCCCCGCCACGGGAACTTCGTCGAGAAGCACGCCCGCCTGGTGGCCCGGCGGCACGAAGTGACGGTGGTAGCGGTGCAGGAGGATTATGATCTGCCCGTGGGAGAACGGGAAATCCTGGATCGTAGACGTGACGGTTTCCGGGAGATCCTGGTGTATTTCGGTCGTCGGCCGGGACAAGGCCAGGTTAGCGTGTTTTGGAGGAGATTTGGTGCGTATCGGGTGGGTGTCAACCTAGCCAAGGCCAGCGGTGGCCGGTTTAATTTGATCCATGCTAATATATTGATCGATGCTGGGGTACTTGGAGCCTGGTATAGCCTAGTGACCGCAACGCCGCTGGTGATCAGCGAGCACTCCTCACGGTACTCTCGAAAAGATCCCTTACCTGCCCCGAGGAGGTGGCTGGCCCGGTGGGCCAGCCAACGGGCGGCTTATGTTATGCCCGTTTCAAAGTATTTACAGCGTGAGATGGAAGAAGGGCACGGCTTGCGGGGCAAGTATCGGGTGGTCAGCAATTCAGTTGATTGCGACCGCTTCCGTCCGGGAAAAGGTGTTGGTAGGGAAAACGCACCCCTTAGGTTGCTGCACGTTTCCGACTTCACGGAAGAGACCAAAAATATTAGCGGCTTGCTGGAGGGGGTGCGACTTGTTTGCCACCGCACTCCCAATCGGGTTACACTGCATATTGC
>JBGTHX010000139.1:0-10250 GCA_041746055.1 Lewinella sp.
CCAATACCTGCCTGCTGGCGGTCGGCTCCAGTACCGGCGGATCCGTACGGCAGCCGGCTTCCTTCTGCGGGCTTTACGGCTTCAAGCCTACCTACGGGCGCATCAGCCGCCACGGACTCATCGCCTACGGCAGCAGCTTCGACCAGATCGGACTGCTCGGACAAGACCCCGCCGATATCGCGCTCGGTCTCGAGATCATGGCCGGAGCCGATGCCTTCGACGCCACCGCCCCCAACCGGCCGGTACCGCTCTACAGCCAGGCAGGCAGTGAGGGACCCAAACGCATCGCCTACTTCGCCGATATCCTGGACAACGAGCGCGTAGACGCCGCTATCCGACAGACCACCCGCGACGCCCTGGACCGCCTGCGCGCCGACGGGCATACCGTCACCCCGGTGAGTTTCGACTATTTCGAGTACGTGGTACCCACCTACTATGTCCTCACCACCGCCGAAGCCAGCAGCAACCTCAGCCGCTTCGACGGCATGCGCTACGGCTACCGCAGCCCCGACGCAAACACCCTGGAAGAAACCTACAAGAAGAGCCGCTCCGAAGGTTTCGGTACCGAGGTGCAACGCCGCATCCTGCTCGGCACCTTCGTCCTGAGCAGCGGCTACTACGACGCCTTCTACGGCAAGGCCCAGCGCGCGCGGCGGGTGATCCAGGAGCAGCTACGGTCCGTTCTGGCCGACCACGACTTCATCCTCATGCCCGTCTCCCCCAGCCAGCCCTGGCCGGTAGGGGAACAGATCGACGATCCGGTGGCCAACTACCTTGCCGACATTTACACCGTACTAGCCAATCTCGCCGGGCTACCCGCCATCGCCATCCCCGCCGGCCATGCCCCCGGCGGCCACCTGCCGATCGGCTACCAGCTCATGGCCGACCTGTGGGAAGAGGAAAAACTACTGGGCTTCAGCCGGCGCCTAAAAAAATAGCGGCGCACCCGTTGGGTACGCCGCTATTTCGCAGATCGGGTAAGGTGACGGTTATTCGGGGATGGTCACGGTGCCGTCCTGGGCCTGCTGCTGCAGGTTCTCGTTGGCGGTGATGGCCACTTCCACGCGGCGGTTGGCCTGGCGGCCTTCGGCGGTGTCGTTGCTGGCTACGGGCTGGGTCTCACCGTGTCCTACTACGGTCATGCGCATGCGGTCCACGCCAAGTTCGGTCAGGTAATCGGCTACGCTGGCGGCACGCTGCTCGCTGAGCGTCTGGTTGGAGGTGTCGCTGCCTACGCTGTCGGTGTGTCCGTCGACGGTCAGGTCGGTGTCGGGATATTTGTTGAAGATTTCGGCCATGCGGCGCAGCTCGATCTTGCTGGCTTCGGTGAGCTCGTACTTGGCGGTGGGGAAGAGGATACCGCTATCGAAGGTCACCATGATGCCTTCGCCTACGCGTTCCACTTCGGCGCCTTCGACCTGCTCGATCTCTTTAGCCTGCTTGTCCATGTAGTCGCCGATCACGGCACCCGCGGCACCGCCTACGACCGAACCAATAATGGCTCCCTTCGTACCGCTACCGTTGTTCTTTCCGATGATTCCGCCTACCACACCACCAATGGCTCCACCGGCGGCACCGCCCTTGACGGCTTTGCTGGTATTACAGCCCGTGGAGAAGACCAGCGCGAGGGCCAGCAGGAGGAGGGTAAATGTTTTGGTGATAACTTTCATATTGCTTTGCTTAGGTTGAATGCACCTGTTATAACCCGGTACGCATACGCCATGTTTGGTCACGCCTCCCGGGCCGGGGGCACCAGGTCACTCACAATACGGGCCGAAAGCAGGCAGAGCGGCAGTCCGCCTCCCGGATGTACACTGCCGCCGAGGAAGTACAAGCCGCCGATCTCCCGGCTGAAATTGGGGTGCCGCAGGAAGGCGGCCAACGGGTTATTGCTGCTGCTGCCGTAGAGGGCGCCCTGGTGGCTTCCGGTGAGGGACTCGATGTCCGGAGGGCGTACGATGCGCTCGGCTGTGATGTGTTGGGGCAAGGAGTCCGGCGGGGCCGCGGGTGCCAGGGCCTGCTGCAACAGCGCGAGAACCTTCGCCCGCAGGGTGGCGGTGAGCGTTTCCCAGTCCTGTCCGGCGTGAGCCGGCGCGTTGACCATCACGAACCAGTTCTCGTGGCCCGCAGGCGCGTCGCCGGGCACAAGCTTGCTGCTCACGTTCACGTAGACGGTGACGTCGTCGCCGAGGTCTCCCGCTTCCAGGGTGGCGAACTCTTTGGCGTAGTCGCGGCTGAAGAAGATGTTGTGCAGTCCCAGTTCCGGGAAGGCCCGGTCGATACCCCAGTAGAAGATGACGGCGCTGGTGCTTTTCTGCTGCTTCAGGGTGCGCTCGGGCCGTTTACTGCCTGCCAGCAGACGATCGTAGGCGAGCCAGACGTCCATGTTACAGACTACGGTGTCGAAATCGAGTTCCTCGCCGTTCACCTGTATCCCTTGCACCTGCGTCCCCGCTTTCAGAATTTGGTCGACGCGGGTGTTGAAATGGTAAGTGACGCCGAGACGCCGGCCCAGCTCATAGATACTCTCCGCAATGTCGTACATACCGCCCGTGGGCAGGTAGGCCCCGAAATGGTGCTCGAAGTGGGGGATCATCGACAGCAATCCGGGGGCCTTGTAGGGGTTGCTGCCGTTGTAGGTGGCGAAGCGGTCGAAGAGCTGCACCAGCCGGGGATCGTCGAAGGCCGCGGCGTGGACGGCGTGCATGCTGCGGAAGAGGTCCAGGCCCGGGATCTTCAACATGGCGTAGGCCACCTGCGGGTCGAGCCAGGTGCCCACTTTGTGCAGGCTTTTCTCCAGGAAGGTGCGGCCGGTGAGCTCGTACTTGCGGGCGGCGGTGGTCATGAAGTCGCGCACCGATTCCTCGGACACTTCGAAGGTCCGCGCCGCCTCCCGGGCCAGCTCCGCGGTATCGGCGGGGGCGGTGAAGCGGGTGCCGTCGGGCCACCAGTAACGGCACACCTCGGGCAACCGTACGTAGTTGAAGTGATCACGGGGGTCCTCGCCGGCAAGCGCGAAGAGCTCGTCGACGTACTGCGGCATGGTAAAGAGGGAGGGCCCGAAATCGAAGCGGTAGCCCCCGTCCAGCGTAAACTGGTGGAGCTTGCCGCCGGGCCCGCCAGCGGATTCGAAGACCTCTACTTCGTGGCCCGCCACGGCGAGGCGGACGGCGGCGGCCAGGCCCGCGATACCGGCCCCGATGACGGCGGTTTTCATACCCGGAACAACCGGAGGGCGGGTAAAGGGTTTATACTGGCTGACCGTCCACTCCACCGCTTGTCCTTCGAGGGCAAGAGGAAAGTCCGGGCAACGCAGGGCACCACGCCGGCTAACGGCCGGGGTCCCGTCGGGAGACTGGCGGGATACGGAAAGTGCAACAGAAAGCAAACCGCCTTCAGCAATGGGGGTAAGGGTGAAACCGTGGGGTAAGAGCCCACGCCATCCCGTAGTAATGCGGGATGGAGGTAAACCCCGTGGGTTGAAATACCAAACAGCGTTCCAGCTCCTTCGGGGGCTACGGCCGGCCCGGTCGGATACCAGGGGCGCGGGTAGGTAGATCGAGCCGTCGGGCGACCGGCGGCCTAGATAAATGGTGGAGCGTCCCTCTCCGGAGGGGCTGACAGAACCCGGCTTATCGGAACGGTCAATCTGGCCCCGCTCTCTCCGGAGGGTGGGGCCTCTTAGTACGAGGCGGTTTCCGACCGCGAAGTACGAGGCGGCTTCCAGCCGCGAAGTATCCCCACCTATCAGCCATTCAGTACTTTGATTCCCGATGAAGTACCTCCCCCCCCTCCTCCTACTCTGCGTAGCCTGCGCCTCCAACCCGCAGGAAAACAGCAATTCCGACGACTCCGCCCCGCTCAACGTAGTCTTCATCCTGGCCGACGACCTCGGCTACCACGACCTGGCCGCCACCGGTTCCACCTACTACGAGACACCCAACCTGGACCGCCTGGCCGCCGGCAGCGTCCGCTTCACCCAGGCTTACGCGGGCAGCCGCGTGTGCAGCCCATCGCGGGCCAGCATTATGCTGGGAGAGTTCACGGCCACCCACGGCATCACCGACTGGATCGGGGCCCCGGCCGGGGAGGAATGGCGCCACCACAACCGCTTCACCTCCCACCTGCCCCCGGAGTACGGGCACGCCCTGCCCGCCGAACCGCTGACCTTAGCCGAGGCCTTTCAGCAGAACGGCTACCGCACCTTCTTCGCCGGCAAGTGGCACCTGGGCGGAGCGGGGAGCATGCCCACCGACCATGGCTTCGACCTAAACGTAGGGGGTAACGAGAAGGGCTCTCCGGCGGGCGGCTTCTTCGATCCCTACGACAACCCCAACCTGCCCAACGAACGGCCGGGTGAGAACCTGTCGATGCGGCTGGCGCGGGAAACCAAGGACTTCATCGTCGGCGAAGGACAGCAACCCTTTCTCGCCTACCTGAGCTTCTACGCCGTGCACGCCCCCATCCAGACCACCGAAGCCTACTGGCGCCACTACCGCAACAAGGCCGTGGAGGGCGGCACGGCCGATCACGGCTTCGAGATGGAGCGGCGCCTGCCGATCCGCACCGTGCAGGACAACCCGGTCTACGCCGGCCTAGTGCAGCAAATGGACGATGCCGTCGGCGTAGTACTCGACGCCCTCGACAGCCTCGGCATCGCCGACAACACCATCGTGGTCTTTACCTCCGACAACGGCGGCGTGGCCAGCGGCGACGCCTATGCTACCAGCAACCTGCCGTTACGCGGCGGCAAGGGCTACCAGTGGGAGGGCGGCACCCGCGAGCCGCTCTTCCTGCGGGTCGGCGACCGGATGCCTTCTACCGAAGTCGGCGCACCCGTGATCGGGGCCGATCTCTATCCTACGCTGGTGTCGCTAACCGGCCTGGAGGTAAATCCACCCCAGATCATCGACGGAAAGGACCTCACGCCCCTGCTACGCGGCGAGCGCTGGCCGGAACGCGCCCTCATCTGGCACTACCCCCACTACGGCAACCAGGGCGGCGACCCGAGCTCGGTCATCCGCCGCGGCGACTGGAAGCTCATCCACTACTGGGAGGACGGTAGCAACGAGCTCTACGATCTCGGGCAGGACGGGGAAGAGCAAACCGACCTAGCCGCCGCCCACCCGGACCGGGTAGCGGAACTCCGCACCGAGTTGCTTGCCTTTCTCGACGACCGCGGCGCGCGCTATCCGACCGCCGATCCGCAGTACAACGCGGCCAGGTTCGAGGCTAAGGAGCGCTTCTACCGCGATACCCTGCGGGTACGCCTCGAAAACGAACGCACGGAGATGTTTGAGGACGATTACCGCCCGAATGCGGACTGGTGGGGGAGTAAAAACTAGGTCGTATGCTGCACGATCATCATGCGGCAGGGCTTACCGTCCAGCACGCCGGACTTATGGCCTTTTTCGCCGGTGGTACCCTGGTCGGCGCCGAAGCTCAGTTCGCCTTCACGCATCTCGACGCGCTGCCCGTCCATCGTTTCGACCCACCAGCCGCCGCTGAGCGGGATGATCCACTGTGGGGCGGGGTTTTCGTGCCAGTCGCCGTCGAAGTCGGCCGGCAGTTCGGAGAAGATGATCCGGGTGGCGCCTTGGGTCAGCTTGTTGTTCCACTGCTCGCCGGAGCTGCCGCCCATGCTTTCCAGCTGGAAGTCGGTGAGGTATTCTTTCTTCTGCTTGCTGGTGCCGTCGGCGTCGGTGTAGACGTGCCAGTAGGGGATTTGGGGTTTTTGGGGGTCGGGCATGGGTTTTTGTGTGCAACCGGGGGCTTTAGCAGTTTGTTTTAGCGCGGAATTTAGACGGCGAAGCCGGCCAGCTGCGAATACCTCTGCGTTTCTCTGCGCGGCCGGAGGCCGCATCGTGCTACAGCAGCGCGGCGCCAAAGACCCCCGCCGAATCCCCCAGCTTGGGCTTGAGGAATTTGGTGCCCATCCGGGGGTTAAAGAGATGGTCCACCACCTGCGGCACGCCGTCCGTATACAGTTCCTCGATGTTGCCCAGGCCGCCGCCGAGGACGACCACGTCCGGGTCCAGCACATTGATGATATTGGCGATCCCCTTAGCGAAGAAGTGCAGGAAGCGCTCGATGGTGCGGGTAGCCGCGGGATCGGTGCCTGCGCGGTGGCGGGGTACGATCTCCCGCATGGAAAGGGAGCGGCCGCTCATGCGGAGGTAGTAGCGCTCCAGCGCCGGACCGGCGAGGATCTGCTCGGTGCAGCCCACGCGGCCGCAGTAGCAGTGGCCGCCCGACTGGTCGAGGTAGGTGTGGCCCCACTCGCCGCCGATGCCCTGGGCGCCGGCGATGATCTTTCGGTCTACGATCACGCCGCCGCCGGTACCCGTGCCGAGGATTACGCCGAAGACCACCTTGGCGTCGGGGGCCTCCTCGGGGACGCAGCCCATCAGGGTTTCGGCTACGGCGAAGCAGTTGGCGTCGTTGGCGAAGGTGAGGGGCTTGCCGATCATCCGTTCCAGGTCCATTCCGAGGGGCTGGCCGTTCAGGACTACGGTATTGCTGTTCTTCATCAGGCCGGTGGGCGGGTCGATGGTGCCCGGGGTGCCGATCCCTACCTGTTCGGCGGTGAGGCCGGTGACCTCCTCCATTTCCCGCACCACCCGGGCGATACCGGAAAGGATGTGATCGTAGCCCTTTTCCCGTTCGGTGGGAATTCGCCGGCGCTCGATGACCTTGCCCTGTTCGTCCAGGACCACGCCCTCGATCTTCGTACCGCCCAGATCAATCCCGAATTTCATACTCCCTGATTTCCGGCAAAGTATTGCTTTTCTCAGTTTCCGGCACCGAAGCCTCAGGATCGGGGAAGGAATCGCTTTCGGAGAACCACATAAAGCAGAGGCCCGAGGATGGGAAACAGCAGCAGGGCGTACACCACCGAATTGCTCAGCCCGGCCCGCTTGCGGGCCGCCAGATCGCCCCGGGCCACGCGCAGGATGGGACCGTAGACCATAAAGGCCACGGCCAGTACCAGCAGGCCGAAGAAGAGGGTCGTCGTGGGCACGAAGGGACGTTTGCCCATCTGAACCCGCCGGGGGGCACCTTGTTTCAATGGGCATGACTACACTGAAAGCAGGCGACGCCGCTCCCCCCTTCACCGCTACCGTCCAGGACGGTACGCAGGTTTCGCTCAGCGACTACCGGGGTAAACGGCTGGTGCTGTTTTTCTACCCTAAGGACGATACCCCCGGCTGCACCGCCGCCGCCTGCAGCCTCCGCGACGGCTTCCAGGAACTGAAGTCGGCCGGCTTCGAACTGCTCGGCGTGAGCCCCGACCCGCCCGCGAAGCACGAAAAATTCATCGCCAAGCACGAGCTGCCCATGCCGCTGATCGCCGATGAGGATCACCGGGTCATGGACGCCTACGGCGTCTGGGGACCCAAAAAATTCATGGGCCGGGAATTCGACGGGGTGAACCGCACCACCTTCGTCATTGACGCCTCGGGCACGATCGAGCGGGTGATCACGAAAGTCCTGCCGAAAACGCACGCCGCGCAGTTGCTGGAAACCGCCTAAATGATCGGGTATATCTGGGAAGGTATACGGGCGGGCCTGGTGCTCTCCCTGCTGGTCGGGCCCCTGGTGGTCCTGCTGGTACAACTCAGCCTGCGGCGGGGTACGGTGGCGAGTTTCGCCGCCGCCCTCGGCATATGGGCCAGTGACCTGCTCTATATCGGTGCCGCCCACTACGGACTGGAAGGCCTGGAAAGGCTGCTGGAGAATGAATACCTCAATGAGATCTTCGGAACCGTCGGCGCGCTGCTCCTGCTGGGGCTCTCGCTGGTGATGTGGTTCCGCAGGCCCCCCAGCCTGAAGACCCAGCGGGTGATGCCCAGTCGCCGGGGCCTGCTGAGCGCCTGGCTGCAGGGGTTTGCCCTCAATACGCTCAACCCCTTCACCGCTTTTTTCTGGTCCACCTTCGTGGTCACCCAGGTCCACAACCGCGAGCTACCGGGGCCGGATGCGCTGGCGATCTACTGTGGCATCATGGGCACGATCGTCCTGGCCGATTCGGCCAAGGTACTCGGGGCGCGCAAACTGCGGGAACTGCTCAAACCCGCCACGATGCAACGGGCGCAGCGGGCGGGAGCCATTGCCCTGGGGATGTTCGGAATACTGCTGGCGGTGCGGGTGTGGATGTAATGGTTCCTGACCTCCGGTCAGGAACCATTAGCGCACGCGGTCGGCGTTGGCCTTAAGGAAGCCCTCCCAACCGGAGAACTGCTTTCCCCCCGGTACAGCGCTCCGGTTCTGGTAGAAGTGGCACATGGCCGCGCCGAGGGCGTCGGTCGCATCGGCAAGGTAGCGGCTGCTGTCGAGGTCGAACTCGTTCTCCAGCATGGCGGCCACCTGTTCCTTGCTGGCGTTGCCGTTGCCGGTAATGCTCTGCTTGATCTTGCGGGGGGCGTACTCGGTCACTTCCAGTCCCTGACCAATGGCGGCGGCCATACACACGCCCTGGGCGCGGCCGAGTTTGAGCATCGACTGGGGGTTCTTGCCAAAGAAGGGTGCCTCAATAGACATTACAGTGGGCGTATGCTCCTGGATGACCTGCGTCAGCCGGCGGTGAATCAGCTCCAGGCGACGGGAGTGCTCCTTGAGCTGGGCCAGCTTTAGGACGCCGAGTTCGACGATGCGGCGACTGCGGGGATGTACCTCGACCACGGCGAAGCCCAGTACCACGGTGCCCGGGTCAACACCCAGGATGCGGTACACGGCTGGTTCGGGAGCAGGATTCGTAGCCACGTAGGCTGGGGATTTATGGAGTGAGTAAGAACGGAATATGCAACGCTGACACCATAGCCGAGGGTACATCTCGCCGGTGTAAGGTAGCGGGAATTCCGGGAGGTAAACAAATTTTTGGATTTGATCGCGGGCTGAAACTATTTGGAGGATACCGCAGAACCGGGTTTTCGCCTGACTCGCGGTCGGCGATCGCGCTTGCGGCGATACCTTTAGGCGTGCCCCGCTCCGTATATATCCGCTGGCTGCTGCGCGTACTGGCGGTGGTGGCCCTGGCGATCTTCACTTACCAGTTCCTGGACCTCGCGCGGCGCATGGACTGGGCGGCCTTCGCCGCGGCCGTCGCGCGCCCCGGTAATGGGTACCGTCTTCTGCTCGTCCTGGTGTTGATGCCCGTCAACTGGTTGCTGGAGGCCCGCAAGTGGCAGTTGTTGCTGGCCCCCTTCGCGGTCTGGCCCTTCGCCCGGATCGTGCGCGCCACCCTGGCGGGCGTCAGTCTGAGCGCCGCCACCCCCAACCGGGTGGGTGAGATCGGCGGCCGCCTGCTGCTGGCCGACCGGGGCGAGTTTACGGCCGTCACCGCCTCTTCCCTGCTCGGCGGGCTCTGTCAGTGGGTAGCCTTCCTGCTCCTGGCCTGGCCCGCGCTGGTATGGACCGTGAGTGAGTTGCCCCAGGCGCGGGGTTGGGGGCCGGCCTGGTTGTTCCTCCCGCTCGGCCCGCTCCTGGTACTGATGGTATACCTGGGTGGTAAACCCCTGGTACGCTGGGCGCTGCGCAAAGCCGAAAACCGCTTCCACCGCACCGTAGACACACTGAAAACAGCCCTGGAAAACGTTAACCTTAGACTAATTGTCGGGGCAAGCGCCTACGCCTGCCTCCGTTTTAGCGTTTACTGTACGCAGCTCTACCTGTTGCTGGGCTTCTTCGGTCTGGAGCTCCCGTTCGTAAGGGGGCTGGCCGGTATCGCGGCAATTTATTTGGTACAGGCCGGCCTGCCCCTGCCGCCCGGCCTGAACCTGGTGACCCGCACCGAACTGGGCCTGCTGCTATGGGCCGCGCAACCCGCCGGGGCGGTAGCCGTTCTGGCAGCATATACCGCCCTCTTTGGCGTTAACGTGTTATTACCCTCGATCCCGGGCTACTGGCTCCTCGTCCGGAAAAATGAAAAGAGATGAATTCCTTCGGCCTTAAATACCTCATCCTGCTCATTCTGGCGCTGCCGGGGGGAGGAAGCGGTATAACCCCGGCCCCGGAACCGACCCCCGCACCCGCACCCGCACCCGCGCCCGCCGCCCAGTACCTGCCCGACGTATGTGACATCGACAATACCACCTTCGATTCCGGGGAGGAGATCGTCTATAAGCTCTACTACAACTGGAATTTCGTGTGGCTGGCCGCCGGTGAGGTGACCTTCAGGGTGCACGAGCTCGAAAACCAGTACCGCATCACCGTACGCGGCCGGACCTACCCGAGCTACGAGTGGTTCTACA
>JBGTHX010000140.1:0-5116 GCA_041746055.1 Lewinella sp.
CCGTCGTAGGATCGCCCGGGCGGGATGGGTCCCGCCGGCCGCAGCGCCAGTGGCTCGGCCACCGCGGAGGTGGTGTCGATCGTATAGGTCTTCTCCCCGCTGCCGCCGGTCACGGTCACGGCGAAGGATTCGGGGGTGAGGGCTACGTAGCGGGCGCTGTCGGTGTTGAAGTAATTGACCGTAGGGGCTACGGTCAGTTTACCGCCGTGCTTGGGCACCAACTGGTATTCGAAGGTCTTGCGGCCGAACATGCCCGAGGGGCTGTCCATGAACTCCTCCTCGATCACCCGCGGGTCGTAGATGTTCCAGTCGGCCTCGTCGACCGGCACCGGTGCTTCAAGGCGTTGGATGTCGCCCTGGCCCGTCACCCGCACCAGCAGCACCAGGGCGTCGTCGGTCGTCATCTGGCTGCGGTCGATCTGCACGTCGGCGCGGTAGGTGCCCACCCCGCCGCTGAAGTCGTCCGGCCGCGGCTGCGGCAGCTCGCTCACGGCGATCGTCAGCGTGTCCGAGTTCACCGGGATCTGCTCGGTGAAGCGGCGGGAAAAGCTGCTGTTGGTGCGCGTCCGTACCGCCCCGATCACCATCCGGTAAGGATCGATGCGGAGGGTACCGCTCTTGATCGGAAAGAGGGCCAGACTGGCCAGGGTCCTGCGCTGGTACTCGCGGCCGTTCTCCACCACCGTGACCGGCGAGGCGTCGAAGCGGCGCCGCGGCCGGGCGAAGAAGCCGTCGAGGGTGGGTTCCCGGACCATATTGCGGGAGATGGGGTTCACCGAAGCGTACAGGTTCAGGTTCAGGATGATCTGCTGCCCCACGTAGGCCTGGTCGGTACTCACTTCCGCCCGCAGGAAATTCTCGGGGGAGGCCGCCAGGGAGGCGTCATCCACCTCCAGTACGGTGACGGTCTCGGAATTGGCCCGGTAGGTCCGGCCCGCGGCACGCACGGTGGCCGTCCCGACCGATAGCTCGCCCGTCCGCTTCGGCTGCAGCATCCAGCTGAAGGTCATCTGGCTCGTGGCCACCCCGTTGATGATGGTGGTACCGATGGAGCGGTTGGGGCCCTGCAGCACGTCGAAGTCGTCGAAGGGGGGCGGCTCCAGACTCTCCCCCTGGGCGTTGCGCAGCGTGAGGTGATACTCCACGGTGCTGTTCCTGAGCATACGGTCCTTGCTCAGCTCGGCGGTGAAGGTGATGTCCTGGTGCTGGGCGCTGAGCAGGGCGGCCCAGCCGAGCAGGATACAGAGGAGGGGTAAGCGCGGACTCATTTACCAGTCTTTGGTTCCGGTACAGCCGTCGCGGTTGGCCTGCCGCAGGCGGCTGAGGGTTCGTTTCTCTTCCTCGGCGGCGATGCCCAGCTGTCGCTCGGCTTCCTCGCGGCTCATCTGGGGCTGGTCGGGGTTGGCGGTCGACTGCCCGGGGGTGCCGGGCTCCTGTTGTTGCTGGTCGTTTTCCTCGCCGTCCTGCGACTGCTCGCCGGGCTGTGGTTGTTGCTGCTGGTCGCCGTTCTCGCCGCCCTGTCCTTCCTGTTGCTGCTCCTGTTCCTGCTGGTCGCCGTCCTGTTCCTCGTTGTCCTCCTGCTCCTGTTCCTGCTGTTGCTGCTGGATCTCGCGGATGGCCTTCGTGAGGTTATACTTCGTTTCGGCGTCGTCGGGGTTGATGCGGAGGCTCTGCTTGTAGCTCTCGACGGCCTGCTGGTAGTTCTGCTGCCGGTAGTAGCTGTCGCCGAGGTTGCGGTAGGCGCGCGACTGGGTCTCGGGGTCGTCGGCCAGTCCGGCGGCTTCCTCGTAGCGCTTGGCGGCCTCGGCGTAGTCGCCGCTTTCGTAGAGGGCGTTGCCGAGGTTGTAGTTGCCCCGGGCGCTGTTCGCCTCCTGGATGGCGCTGCCGTACTCGCGTTCGGCTTCGGTGTAGTTACCGTCCTTATAGGCGCGGTCCCCCCGGCGCAGGGCGCGGTGGCCGCTCTGGGCGAGGGCGGGGACGCAGGTGCCGAGGAGCAGCAGCAGGGCGATGTAAGTCCGGTAATGCATCGGGGGCTAAGGTAAGGGATTTGCCAACGGGTGGACGGGCCTGTGACATGGCCCACACCTGTACTGTGCAAAGCTTCCATTCCCGCCAAGTACAGCCTGGCCACAGGCTTGGGTACCCGAGTGGCCCGGCCCACACCTGTACTGTGCAAAGCTTTCATTCCCGCCAAGTACAGCCAGGCCACAGGCCTGGCTACCCGAGGAAAGCGCCCACCAGCTCGAATAGCTCTTTCGGCCGCTCGGCGTGCACCCAGTGGCCGGCCCCCTTTACCGTAGCCAACTTCGCTGCGGGAAAGTGCTTGAGGATCCCGTCCCAGTCTTCATCCTTGATGTAGCCGCTCTTGCCGCCGCGGATGAACAGGGCCGGCCCCGGATAAGTCTGTCCGAGGGTGCCGACGGGCGCGACCAGGTTGTCGTAGTCGCGGTCAAGCACTTCCAGGTTCATGCGCCAGCGGAAACCCTCCGCATCGTCGCGGGCCAGGTTCTTGAGCAGAAACTGCCGGACACCCTTGTCGTCCAGGTGGGGGGCCATCGCGGCGTCGGCATCGCGGCGGTCGTCCAGGGTCGTCGGGTCCAGGGCGTGGAGGGCGGCGAATACGTCGTCGTGGCCGCGGCCGTACTGCCGGGGGGCCATGTCTACAATTACCAGCTTATCAATGAGGGCGGGATAGGTGAGGGCCGTTTGCATGGCCACCTTACCCCCCATGCTATGCCCCAGCAGGTGGCATTCGTCGATCCCCTCCCCCTCCAGGAATTCGGCTACGTCGTGGGCCATGAGGGGGTAGGTCATCTCGTCGGTGTGGGGAGAGCGGCCGTGGTTGCGCAGGTCGAGCAGGATGACGCGGTAGTGGTCGGCCCACTTGCGGGCCAGGGTCTGCCAGTTGTCGAGGCTGCCGAAGAGGCCGTGGAGGATGACGAGGGGGTAGCCTTCGCCGTAGGATTTGTGGTTGAGCTGCATATTCTGACGTTCTGCTGGGAGGACGCAGTGGGATTGGGATAGGTTCGCTGCCTGCGGCAGGATCGTACTAGACACCTGCGTCCCCGCCCCCCTCCTCCCGGGCACCGATGGCGCGGTCGAGCCCCTTGCCGCCGCGGATCCAGAGGTCGCGCTGGGGAAAGGGGATTTCCACGCCGCGCTCGCGGAAGGCCGTGTCGATGGCAAAGCGAACGTCACTCTTGATATCTTCGATGCGCAGCAGGTCGCGCGACCAGAAGATGATCTCGAAATCGAGGGAGGAACTGCCGAAGTCCAGAAAACGGACGATCGGCGTGGGCGTCTTGAGGATGCGGGGATGGTCGGCGGCCACCTGCATCAGGATCTCCTTTACTTTGGCGGTATCCGAGCCGTAGGCTACGCCCACCTTCACGTGGAAGCGGGCCTTGCGCTCGACGTGGCTCCAGTTTACCACGTTTTCCCCGATGAGCTTCGAGTTGGGGACGAAAATGATGATGTCATCCCGGGTCTCCACGGTGGCCGTCCGGGCCCCGATCTTGCGCACCGTACCCACCTGGTGGTTCCCGATCTCCACCACGTCGCCCACCATCACGCTGCGCTCGAAGAGAATGATCACGCCGCAGATCAGGTCGTTGAACGTCTGCTGCAAGCCAATACCAATACCCACCAGCAGGGCCGCGGCCCCCGTCCAGAGCACGACCAGGTCGAAGCCCGCCGCCTGCAGCACGAGTAGTACGCCCACTACGTAGACGAAGTAGGTGATCAGGCGGTTGATGGCGTACTGGCTGCCGGAATCCACCTTGGAACGGCGGTAGTAGGTGCCCAGGATGAGGTTGGTGACCGCCATCAACAGCAGCCGCAGGAACAGGAAGACGGCCACGGCCAGCACCACGTTGCCGAAGGTGATGGTGCCGGTGACGTCCTCCCCGCTCGCCGTGCGCTCGGTGAAGAAGTAGAAGACGTAGTTGGACAGGCCCGTATCCTGCAGCACCACCAGCGTCGCCAGGGTGTACATAAAGGGGCGCACCGCCCGGAACCGCTTGGCCGAGGCTTCTTCTTCCGAGATGGACTGCGGCGTGGCGGTGGTGGAGCGGTGCATCCGGAAGAACCGCTGCACCAGCAATTCCTCGATCAGGA
Organism: Lewinella sp.; assembly: GCA_041746055.1. GTDB lineage: Bacteria > Bacteroidota > Bacteroidia > Chitinophagales > Saprospiraceae > Neolewinella. The sequence goes on from JBGTHX010000140.1 coordinate 4,117, forward strand.
TATCGAGCACATTGGCCACGATGAAGGCAATGAGGGCCTTGACGATCGTGCTGATGCGGATCGTCAGGTAGACCGGCGGCCCGTCACTCGTCGAGGCCTGCTGAATGGCCTCGTTGATGAAGGTGATGTCGATGTTGAGGATCCGCAGAATGACGATCACCAGCAGACTGAAGAGAGAAAAGCGCGTCACGTTGCGTACCCGGCTCCGGTTCTTCGGCGAGACAGCCTCCCGGCCGTAGTACCAGGGTAGTACGCGCCGCACGAGCAGGTGGTTGGTCCCCAGCAGGACGATGGTCGCCAGTACCATCAGGAACAATTGATAGGCCGTCACCGTGAGGTAGACGGTTTCGAGCAGGTTGATGTCCCGTAGTCTGTCCATGCCCGTGCAAAGTAAGACATCCCGCCGCCGCCGCAAGCAACCCGATGCCCGCAAATTCGTTGGGGCAAGACATAAGCACGACCCATGAGGCAGGAAATTAAAGGACGTTACGTCGATCTGGACGCCCGCGAGATCTACGGCGCGGTCCTGACCATCGGCGGGGACGGCCGCATCGAACGCATCGACCGCGACCCCTCCCGCGACAAGCACGGCTGGTTTATCCTGCCCGGTTTCGTGGACGCCCACGTGCACATCGAATCCTCCATGCTGCTGCCCGTGGAATTCGCCAAACTGGCCGTCGTACACGGCACGGTGGCCACGGTGAGCGACCCCCACGAAATCGCCAACGTGATGGGGCTGGAGGGTGTGGAATACATGATCGACAACGCGCGGCATACGCCGCTGAGCATCAATTTCGGTGCCCCGTCCTGCGTACCGGCTACGTTTGCGGAGACCGCGGGTGCCGTGGTCGACGCCCGGAGCGTGGGCGGGTTGCTCGCGCGACCGGAAATACGCTACCTGAGCGAAGTGATGAACTACCCCGGCGTACTGCAGGGCGACCCGGAAGTGATGGCCAAGATCGCCGCGGCCCAGGCGGCCGGGAAGCCGGTCGACGGCCAC
>JBGTHX010000141.1:0-6449 GCA_041746055.1 Lewinella sp.
ACGGGGTCCTGCGCCTAATTACCGATCATGCACTTTCGTACTTTCCTCTCCCTGCTGCTGGGGCTCTCACTCACCGCGCTGAGTGCCCAGGCCACCAATCCGCTGATCTATGCGGACGTACCCGATATGTCCATGATCCGGGTCGGCGACACCTACTACATGAGCAGCACGACGATGCACCTCAGTCCGGGAGTGCCGATCATGGCATCGAAGGACCTCGTGAACTGGAAGCTCATCAGTTACGCCTATGACACCCTCGCCTCCAACGACGCGCTGAACCTGGCCGACGGGCAAACGGCGTACGGGCGGGGCTCCTGGGCCAGCTGCCTGATCCACCACGACGGCACCTTCTACGTGACCACCTTCTCGGCCACCACGGGTCGCACCCACGTGTACGCTACCGAGGATCCGGCCGCCGGGCCCTGGACCGCCACAAGTTTTCAGCCTTCCTATCACGACCATACCATCTTTTTCGACGACGACGGGCGAGTGTATATGATCTACGGCGGCGGCACCCTCCACCTCCTCGAACTGAAACCGGACCTGAGCGGAGTGATGGAGGGAGGGCTAGACCAGGTACTCATCGAGAACGCCAGTGCCCCCGCCGGCGGCAACATCATGCTGGGGGCCGAGGGTTCCCAGCTTTTTAAGGTCGACGGCAAGTACTACCTCTTCAATATCGCCTGGCCGCGGGGCGGGATGCGCACGGTGATCATCCACCGGGCCGACCAGATCACCGGCCCGTGGGAAGGGCGGGTGGCACTCCAGGATAAGGGTGTCGCCCAGGGCGGACTGATCGATACGCCGGACGGTCGCTGGTACGCCTACCTCTTTCGCGACAACGGCGGGGTGGGGCGGATCCCCTACCTGGTACCCGTGACCTGGGAAGACGGCTGGCCCGTACTCGGCGTCGATGGAAAGGTGCCCGACACCCTCGACCTGCCGGCGAGCACCGGCCTCATCCCGGGCTTGGTCGCCTCCGACGAGTTCAAGAGAAAGAAGGGCGACCGGCCGCTGCCGCTGGTCTGGCAGTGGAACCACAATCCCGACGCCGCGCACTGGTCGCTAACCGACCGGAAGGGGTACCTGCGCCTGACCACGGCCCGCACGGATACCAGCTTCGTGGTGGCCCGCAACACCCTGACCCAGCGTACCATCGGTCCGGTATCCACCGGCGTCACCGCCCTCGATACCCGGGGCATGCGTGAGGGCGACTACGCCGGCCTGGCCCTACTGCAGAAGAACTACGGTTTGCTCGGCGTCAAGGTCGAGGGGGGCAAGTACTACCTGGTTATGTCCAATGTCGCCTCCGGCGGCGAGGCAGCGGTGGAGCGCGTACCGCTAGACCAGCGCAAGGTGTACCTGCGCGCCAGCTGTGACTTCACGGACCGCAAGGACCTGGCCCAATTCTACTACAGTCTCGACGGCAAGAAGTGGACCGCGATCGGTACCCCGCTCCCGATGCCCTACACCCTGCCCCACTTCATGGGCTACCGCTTCGGGCTCTTCAACTACACGACCGCCGCTCCCGGCGGCTACGCTGACTTCGACTATTTCCGTATTACCGACCGGTTACAACCGGAAGGCTAAGCTTGTGACATCGTGCGGCGACACCTGCTTATTCTGTTCCTCGCCGTCCTGACGGCCGGTCCCCTCGCGGCCCAGGAGGCCGGCTCTCCCGCGGTGACCAATATTCCCGGCCGGGAGTACCTCCGGGTTCTGCCCGACGACCGCGTCCAATTCCGAGCGTCGCTACCCGGTCCTGATCGAGGAGGTCATTCCCAGGATCGACTCCACCCTCCGCTACGCGGAGCAGTACACCCCGGGCACCGAATTCCACTACAACGACTTCAACGCCTGGCGGCCCCCGAAGCGAGACGGCAACATGCGGATGGTATGCATGCTGCAGGCGGAGGGCATCCGGATCGATGGCGTCGGCATCCGGGGGCGCTGGGGCCGGAACTACCCGAAGAACGATTGCCCCATCCCCGGCCGCACCAACTACGTCCTGCCCTTCGACCGGGCAAAACTGCCCAAGCCGGCGGCTTCCGGAACTTCCGGCTATCTTTCAAGCGATCATGTTAACGACAAGCAATGAGTGAGCCCAAAAAGCTGAGGAGCCAGGAATGGTTCGGCGGGAACGATAAGATGGGATTCGTCCACCGTTCCTGGATGCGCAACCAGGGGTATCCCGACGACTACTTCCGCGGCAAGCCCGTGATCGGCATCTGCAACACCTGGTCGGAGCTCACTCCCTGCAACGGCCACCTGCGCGAGGTCGCCGAACGCGTGAAGCGCGGGGTGATCGAGGCCGGCGGCTTCCCGCTCGAATTCCCGGTGATGTCGCTCGGCGAAACCCTCATGCGGCCCAGTACCATGCTCTTCCGTAACCTGGCGAGCATGGACACCGAGGAGTCCATCCGCGCCAACCCCCTCGACGGCATCGTACTGCTTACCGGCTGCGACAAGACCACCCCTTCCACTATCATGGGGGCCTGCAGCGTCGACCTGCCCACCATCGTCGTGCCCGGCGGGCCCATGCTCAACGGCCGCTTCCGGGGGGAGATCATCGGTTCCGGCTCCTTCAACTGGCTCATCAAGGAAAAGCAGACCAACGAGGCCTTCGACGCCGACGACCTCCGGGAGGCGGAAATCTGCGCCGCCCGGAGTATCGGCCACTGCAATACGATGGGCACCGCCTCCACCATGGCCGTGATGAGCGAGGCCCTGGGCCTGACCCTGCCGGGCATCGCGTCCATCCCCGCCGCCGATTCCCGCAAGCGCGTGATGCAGCAGCTATCCGGCCGCCGCATCGTGGACATGGTGCGCGAGGACCTTACGATGTCGAAGATCCTTACCCGGCAAGCCTTCGAGAACGCCATCGTGACCAACGCCGCGGTGGGGGGCTCCACCAACCTGATCATTCACCTCACGGCCATCGCGCGGCGGATCGGGGTGGACCTGGTGCTGGACGACTTCGACCGCCTCGGCAGCGGCGTCCCCCTGCTGGTCAATCTCATGCCCTCGGGCAAATTCCTGATGGAGGACTTCTACTACGCCGGCGGGCTGTCGGTGGTGATGCGCGAGCTCGGCGACCTGTTGCACGGCGACAGTATCACCGCGAACGGCCGGAGCATCACCGAGAACTACCGCGAGGCCCCCTGCTACAACCGCGACGTCATCCGCACCCGCGCTACGCCGCTGCAGGACAGTGCCGGAATTGCCGTGCTGCGGGGCAACCTCTGCGAGAACGGGGCCGTCATCAAGCCCAGCGCCGCTACGCCCCGCCTGATGAAGCACACGGGCCGCGCGGTGGTCTTCGAGAGCATGGAAGACTACCACGCGCGCATCGACGCGCCCGACTTGGACATCGACGCCGACTGCGTCATCGTGCTGAAGGGGGTAGGACCGAAGGGCTACCCCGGCATGCCCGAAGTGGGCAACGTGGACCTGCCCGAAAAGCTGCTGCGGCAGGGGATAAAGGACATGGTGCGCATCTCCGACGGGCGCATGAGCGGTACGGCCTACGGCACGGTAATACTGCACGTCTCCCCGGAATCCTCCGTGGGCGGTACGCTGGCCGTGGTGCAGGACGGCGATCTGATCACCATAAACGTGGAACAACGGCTGCTCCGACTGGAGATCAGCGACGAGGAACTCAAGCGCCGTAAGGACGCCTGGGTAGCCCCCGCCCCCCGGGCCACCCGCGGCTGGGTACGGGTATATCTGGACCACGTCGAGCAGGCCGAACTGGGCGCGGACCTGGATATCCTGACCGGCAAGTCGGGCGCCACCGTAGACCGCGACCTGCACTGATCGATTATGCTAACCGTCCTGCTCCTTCTCCTAAGTGTAGCCGTCATCATCTTCCTGACGGCCCGGCTGGCGGTGCACCCCTTCGTGGCCCTGATGCTGGTAGCGCTGGGGTACGGGATCCTGGCCGGCATGCCGCTGCACGAGGTGGTGGCCTCGGTGAATGCGGGATTCGGGAATACGCTGGGGGGCATCGGACTGATCATCATTCTCGGGGTGATCATCGGGGCCTTCCTGGAGAACACGGGCGGGGCGTATGCTTTGGCGGAGCGGGTGCTGGGGTGGGCGGGCAAGAGCCGGGTAACCCTGGCGATGAGCCTGATCGGCTGGGTGGTTTCGATCCCCGTCTTTGCCGATAGCGGCTTCATGCTGCTGGCGCCGCTGAACCGGAGTCTGTCGAAAAAAGCCGGCCTCTCCCTGGCCGGGACCGGGGTAGCCCTGGGCCTGGGACTGATGGCTGCCCATACCATGGTGCCCCCGACGCTCGGGCCCATCGCGGCGGCCTACTACCTGGAGGCCGACCTCGGACTGGTGCTGCTGCTGGGCGTGCCCGTGAGCCTGGTTGCGCTGGGGGTCACGCTGCTCTACATCCGCCGGTACGTGGCGCCGACCTACATCGATCCCGACCCGCAGATCACGCAGGAAGAACTGGATGCGCGCATGGCCACCGCGCCGCCCGCCTGGCTGGCCTCGGTGCCCATTTTCGTGCCGATCCTGCTGATCGTACTGCGCTCGGTGCTGGTGGCGGTGAACGGCTACGCGACCGCCGACTACGGCATGCTGCCGTGGGGACCGCGCATTCTTCTCTTCCTGGGCGAACCCTTTATCGCGCTGACGATCGGCTGCCTGCTGTCTCTGCTGTTGCCGAAGAAACTGGAGGCCCACATGTTCTCGACCTCCGGCTGGATCGGTCAGGCACTGACGGGCGCCGCCTCCATCCTGCTCATCACCGGCGCGGGGGGCGTATTCGGGCAGATCCTGCGGGATTCCGGAATCGCTACCGTGCTGGGGGAGGCGCTGTCCGGCGTCAACCTCAATATCTGGCTGCCCTTTCTGCTGGCGGCGGCCATTAAGACCGCCCAGGGCTCCTCTACGGTGGCCCTCATCACGACGGCCTCCATCGTGGCGCCGATGCTTTCCGAACTGCACTTCGAGACCGAACTGCAGAAGGCCATGGTGGTCGTGGCGATCGGTGGCGGCTCCGCGGTGGTGTGCCATGCCAACGATAGCTTCTTCTGGGTAGTAACCCGGCTGTCGGGCATGGATGTCAAGCAGGGCTACCGCTTCCTGTCGGTGGGCTCGGGGGTGCTGGGGCTGTCCGCGGCCGTGACGCTGTTCCTCCTCTACCTCTTCATCGGATAAAGAAAGGACGCCCCGGCAACGAACACCCGCCGCGGCGCAACGATCAAAACATACCCGCTATGAAAATTTACCACACTACCGAAGGCATACTCGTGGAGATCGACGGAAGTTACCGCCTGATCGAGGAGGAGTGGGACGACTTCATCAACGACGACGGCCTCTACGACAAACTGCGCTGGATCAAGGACCTGCTGCCGGCGGTGGAGGCACCGGACGACCTGGCCGGACAGTTGCTCGTACCCGCCGTCGGGCAGGAGATCTGGGCGAGCGGCGTCACCTACTTCAACAGTAAGCTGGCCCGCCAGGAGGAATCGGAAAAGGCGGGCGGCGGCACCTTCTACGAGCGGGTGTACTCGGCCGACCGGCCAGAGCTGTTCTTCAAGGCTACGCCGGAGCGTTCGGTACCGTCGGGCGGGAAAGTGCGCATCCGGGAGGATTCTACCTGGGACGTACCCGAGCCCGAGCTGACGCTGGTCGTCACCAGCGGGGGCAAGATCGTCGGCTACACCATCGGCAACGACATGAGCTCGCGGAGCATCGAGGGCGAGAACCCCCTGTACCTGCCCCAGGCCAAGACCTACGACGGCTGCGCGGGGGTAGGCCCCTGTATCTACGTAGCAGAAGGACCGCTGCCGCCCCAAACGGCCATCCGCATGGAAGTGATCCGCAAGGGCGCCGAGGTGTTCAGCGGAGCCACGAGCCTGGAACAACTGAAACGCAAGCCGCAGGACCTGGTGGACTACCTCTTCCGGGAATGCAGCTTTCCCCGGGGTTGCCTGCTGATGACCGGCACGGGGATCGTGCCGGATACCGACTTCACCCTGGCGGCGGGCGACGAAATACGCATCACGATCGATCCGATCGGAACCCTGATAAACCACGTACAATGACACTTACGGGAAAAAACCACCTCGCCGGACAAGCCAAGGCCGGGGGCGGAAATACCTTTCAATCGGTCAATCCCGCTACGGGAAAGCCACTCCCCACCGACTTCCGTAACGCCACCGAGGAGGAGGTCGACACCGCGGTGCGGGCGGCCCAGGCGGCCTTTCCCGCCTTCCGGGCGATCGCACCGGCCGAACGGCAGAAGTTCCTCAACGCCATCGCCGAAGAGATCGAAGGGCTGGGCGATGAGCTGATCGAGCGTTGCGTCGCCGAGTCGGGGCTCCCGGCCGGCCGCATCACCGGCGAACGTGGCCGTACGGTCGGCCAGTTGCGGCTGTTCGGAAAGGTAGTGGCGGAAGGGTCGTGGGTGGATGCCCGCATCGACCGGG
>JBGTHX010000142.1:0-5771 GCA_041746055.1 Lewinella sp.
GTGACCGAACCAGCTGCCGTTGGACTTATAAATGATCATCTGCCGGGAGCTTTAGAGTTTGACCACTTCGGCGGGCATAGTCTTGCGGCCGAGGTCAATTTGCACCCGCGTGCCGGGGCGTTGAAAACCGGTCTTCACGTAGCCCATTCCCATGGGAAAGTCCAGGGTGGGTGCGTGGGTGCCGCTGGTGACTTCCCCAATGGGTCCTCCTTCAGTGTCGAGGATCGGATACCCGTGTCGCGGGGCGCGGCGGTCCAGAACGCGGAAGGCCACGAGGTGCCGCCCTACTCCTTCGGCCTTTTGCCGCAGGAGAAAATCCCGGCCGACGAAGTCTTCCCCCTGCAGTTTGGTGATCCAGCCCAGACCAGCCTCCAGCGGAGTGGTGGTGTCATCGATGTCGTTGCCGTAGAGACAGTACCCCTTCTCCAGCCGCAGGGTATCGCGGGCCCCGAGGCCGGCGGGGATCAGGCCGTGGGGTTTGCCGGCCTGCAGAATAGCTTCCCAGGCTTTTCCCGCGCGATCGGCGTCGAGGTAGAGCTCGAAGCCGCCCGACCCGGTGTAGCCGGTGGCGGAGATAAGGACGTTGTCAATACCGGCCAGGTTGCCGCGCACGAAGCTGTAGTAGGGAATGGCCGCCAGGTCGGTGTCGGTCAGCGGCTGCAGGATCTCCGTGGCCAGGGGGCCCTGCACGGCGAGCAGCGCGGTGTGGTCGCTGATGTCCAGGAGCTCCGCGCCGAAGGTGTTGTGCTGCTTGATCCAGTCCCAGTCCTTCTGGATGTTGCCGGCATTGACCACCAGCATGTAGCTGGGCTGGTCGGGATTCATGCCCATGCGCGGGCTGGGCGGCAGGCGGTACACCAGCAGATCGTCGACGATCCCTCCCCCGGGGCGGGGCAGGCAGCTGTACTGCGCCTGTCCGTCGGCGAGTTTACGCACGTCGTTGCTGGTGACGTACTGGACGAGTTCCTGAGCGCCCGCTCCGCGCACGATAAATTCTCCCATGTGGGAGACGTCGAAAATCCCGGCGGCTTCCCGTACCGCCTGGTGCTCCTCCTTGAGGGAGGTGTACGAAAGCGGCATTTCAAAGCCCGCGAAATCTACCAGTTTGGCGCCGAGGCGGCGGTGGGTTTCGGTGAGGGGGGTGGTTTGCATAAGGTGATCTAGTTGACGGGAAGATATACCCGGAACACGGTGCCCCGGGGCTGGTTGTCGGTGAGTACGATCTGTCCGTCGTGCTTGTCGATGATCTGTTGCACGATGAAGAGCCCCAGGCCGGTCCCCTTGGTGCTGCGGGTGTCCTCGTTCCCCACGCGGTAGAATTTGGTCCAGACCCGTCGTTTTTCCGCGTCGGCGATGCCGACGCCGTTGTCCTTGACCGTCCACACGATCTCGCTCGCGCCGCCCTTCTGCAGCGTGGTGTGGATGACCGGGGCGGGCTGGCTGTACTTGGCGGCGTTCTCGAGCAGGTTAACGACTACGCTGGTCAGTCCTGGGCGGTCACCGTTGATGAGGGGCAGGTCGGGCTCGATGTCTACGTGGACGGCCGCGCCCTTGTACTTGAGCACCACGCGGTCGGCGGCGTCCTGCACGAGCTCCCCGAAGTCGATCGGTTCCCGGTTGAGCTGGTACATGCTCTCGAGCTTGGCGCTGAGCAGGAGATCGTTGACCAGGGCGGTGAGCCGGTCGGTCTCGGCCAGGGCGTTGGTACTCAGCTTCTGCTGGATCTCCGGCTTGAGCTCGCGCCTCCGCTGGAAGGTCTCGAGGATGAGGCGGATACCGGCGAGCGGCGACTTGAGCTCGTGGGTAATGCTCAGGAGAAAGTTACGCTGTTGCTCGGCGGCGGATATCTCCTTGCCGAGGTAGCGGAACAGGAGGTAGATCCCGCCCACCAGACTTAGTACGAGCAGCAGCGCCTCCCCGAGGATCATACGTTGCTGCCGTTTGAAGCGCTCGGTCAGCAACCGGTAATTCTCGGTGAGCCGAAAGTCGCTGGGCCGGTTAATGCGCTGCTGGACGGCCAGCTCGATGGCCAGTTTGTCTACCCGCGCTTCGTGGGCTTCCGCGTTCTTGCGCAGCAGGAGGATGGACCACCAGCCGAAGGCCAGCAGCATATACGCGATGATGGCATAGCTGATGGGAGGAAGCCGGCGCAAGGGGTCAGTTGAAGAAGGAGTCGTACTGGTTGGCGCCTCCGGTCTTTTTGGCCCGCTCGGGCACGGGGGCGTCCAGGTCGAGGACGTCGCTGTCGTTGTTCGCCTGCAGGAGCAGGGTCGACTTTTCCTCGCCCAGCAGCAGGGAGTTGGATTCCTTCTCCCACTGCTCGAGCATATTGAGGCCCTCTTCCTCGAAGACGCCATTCTGCAGGTCCACGGAGTCCATGAAGTTGGCGGATACTTCCATGAAGCGCTCCATCTCGCCCACCTTGTTGGCTACATCCTCGGTGATGTTCTCCATCGCCATGTCGAACATGGCCCGCTGGTCGGGGTCGCCCTGGATGATGCTCATCGCCGAGCGCATCGCGCCGTGGCTGGCGTGGATCGCCTTGCGTTCCTGTTCCTTGACGGCTACCTGGTCCTGGATATCCTCGGCGAGTACGGCACTGTTCTCGTACATCTTGGTGAGGACGCGGTACAGCACCTCCATCTTCTTGTAGAGCTCTTCGAGCTTGATGTTGCTGTCCTTAAGGCGCCCGGCGCGGCGGCTCTTCAGGATCATGACGTTCCGCTTGTTGGTTTCCTTCGCCTTGCCCGCGATCTTCAGGTTGCTGCTGATCTCGCGCTCGTTGTTCACGATCTGCTCCTTGAGCTTGTGCATCTGGGCGCGCAGCTGGCTGATCTGCTTGTTCATCTTGCGGAGGTTGCCCTGTAGTTCTTCGACGTAGGTCTTTAGGATGCCGATGGGGTCAATCTGCACGAAGAGGCCGGTGATGGCCCGCATCACGCTCTTGTACATGTAGAAGACCAGGTTGCGCATCCTCGGATCCAGGACCATATACAGCAGGCCGAGCACGATCAGGCCCGCGACGACCAGACCGATCGTCGTGCTGATGAAGCTCAGGATGAACCCGCCGAAGTTCACCACTACAAAACCCAGCATGGCCACCAGGGCTACCAGGAACAGTAATCCGGTGACCCCCTCGGGGCGCTTCCAGAAAGACTTCGGTTTCATCTGTGGTGCATCCATGTTATATAGCGTTTGCGGGGTCGTCGTCAAAGATAACGATCCTGTTTTGGAGTAGAAATGCCGTTAAGCCGCCGCAGGTTGGGCGGCCTCGACCAGTCCCGCTATTTTATCGACTATCGACCGGCGGGGCGAAAAAAAACCCCGTCCGGAGCAACTCCGGACGGGGTTCCCTGAGGCCGTCAGGGCGGGGTGCTAGAAGCGCAGGGTTACGGTCTCACCGATGCCACAGCCTACGGAGAGGCGGGCACCTTCCTCAAGGCCGCGCTGGAAGGCGTCGGACTTGATGGGCATGGAGCTGCGGTAGTTGGCGATACGGCGGTTGGCGTCACCGGCCACTTCGGAATCCACGCTTTTGGCGTAGTTGTACTTGTCGATGGCGGCGAGAACGGCCAGGCGCTGGTCCCAGGCGTCACCACAGCCCGAGCTCATGCGACCGTACAGGTCACCGATCAGGATGTAGGGCTTACCCCAGCCTGGGTTAGCTTCGGCGGCACGGAGGGCGTTCTGACGGGCGCTGCTGTACTGTCCGAGCTTGGCCAGCTGGATCTGGGCGATCTGGTAGTAGGCCTGGGCCTTTTTGTCGTTGTCGTCCGTAGCGTCGGCACCGCGCTGGTAGGCGTCCACGGCTTCGTCGTACCTCTCTTCCTTGTAGAGCTCGCTGCCCTCGTAAAGGGGGTTCAGGCGACGGCGTTCGGCCTCGTACTCGGTGGCTTTTTCGGCGTAGAGCTCATCGTAGATGTTCTGTACGCGAACGATGTCGGCGTCGGTGGAGTCACAACCCTGGGCCTTCAGCTTGGTCACGATGTACTTCAGGATATCGAGGCTGTCGCGGTTCTCTTCCACTTTGGGGAGCAGCAGGTCCTTGAAGTAGGCACAGTCGAAGATCTCGTCGGCGAACTCTAGGATATCGGATTCGAGGTTGTCCTTACCGGCCTGATAGTAGGTGGCGTAGGTGGGGTTGTTCTCGATGTTGTAGTCGGCGACTTTCACGGCCTTGTCGTACATTTCACGTACCCGGGCATTGTCGATCTCCTCCTCCTTGAAGTAGTAGTTCAGCAGTTTGCCGAGGGGGGCGAGTACCACGTACTCTGTTTCGTTACCCCCGGTCTCGATGGCGCGCTCGATCACGTCGATGGCATCTTTGCTGTACCCGTTCAGGTAGAACATGTCGGATCCTTTACGACCGAGCAGGTAGGCTTCGTACTTGGGGTAGCACTCGAGTTCCTGATCGTAGAGCGTGAAGATCATGTCGGTGTACTCCTTTTTCTGGGCCTCATCAGTGGCTTTATCGGCCATCGCCTTGTAGAACATGCGGCCGTCCCGGTAGTGGAAGGGGCGCTGTCCGTCGGCGGCGGGAGCGATATCGTAGGCTCTCTTCCAGTTTTTGTAGGCATCCTGGAATTCGGCATCGGGCATGGCCGCGAAGTCCTGGTCCGTCTTTCCCTTAATCATGTTGCGGTAAGCGACGTGGGCGTTCTCGGCCTGGTCCTTCTGGGGGGAATCCACCCAGGTTACACATTGGGCGCTGGCTACGGAAAAGGAGCCGCAGAGCACCAGCATCAGCGCAAAGTTGCGGATGATCGTTTGCATATCGGTTTAGTTGAGTTTGCGTTTAAAGAACCAGGAGTTGTCGTTCAGACTGAATCCCAGTGTAAGTTGTACATAGTTCTCGTCAAGAATGTCGGGTACCCCAAATTTACCATATTCGACGGCAAGATCAAGAAAAGAGACCTGCTGCCGGGGCAATTGTATGGGTAACCCCAGCCCGAAGGTGACCGCGTTACGGCGGGCCTGCTGCCCGCTCACGACCCGGGGGTCGTCTTCCATCCGGGCGCCGAGGCGGTACCGCACGCGGGCCCAGTAGTTGTTATAGGAGTTGGCATCGGGGATGAACTGCACGCCCACCGCCAGGCGGGTCACGTCGGCCAGCTGCTCCGGCTGGGCCGAATTGCGGTAGCTGCCGTACGCCTCGCGGCCGTATTCGGCCCCGATGTACAGGCGGTTGAAATCCTCGTAGGCCAGGCCGACATTGTAGCTGGCGGGCAGGTCGATGGTTCCGGGCAGGTTCTCCTCGTAGCGGACGGTGTCGAGCACCGAAACGTTACCCCCCGGGCTGAATTTGCGGAAGAGGAGGCTGGACTGAGAGTCCACGGTTGCCCCCAGCCGGCCATTCACGCCAACCAGGACGCGCTTACCGTTGGGCACCTTCAGGCCTTCCTTGTCGACGTCCGTAAAATTGAAAGCGTACTGCACGCCGTAGCCGAGGTTGAAGCCGCTGAGGCTGATCTCGTCCAGGAACTCCGTAGCCAGGGCCTCGGGGATGCTGTCGAACACCAGGATGCGGCTGTTGGTCAGTTTGCCGAAGTTGTAGTTCAGGCTGGCACCTCCGCTGAGGCCGCGGTACCGCAGGGCGGTGGACCAGCTCACGCGGTAGGCGCCGCCGGTGCCCTTGAGGCTGTTGGAAGTGGGGCCGATATTTTCATCGAAGCCCTGCAACTCGAGGTCGTAGCCCACCAGCGTGGTGGGGGCCAGGGAGAAAGCCATACCGCCGTTCCAGGAGTTGAGCTGCCGTTCCAGGTTCAGATTGA
>JBGTHX010000143.1:0-5625 GCA_041746055.1 Lewinella sp.
AGGATCTGAATATTCATCCCCTGCTTGTCCTTAGAATAGGAGGGGACTTCGTTGACAAACTTGGAGAGCTTAAAGTCCGGAAGTTTGTCGTGCATCTTGTCCGGATCAATCCGGTTCGCGAGGATCAGGATGTTGATGTAAGCCTCCAGGATTAGCCAGTACTCCACGTGCTGGGTCTTGAGCATCCGCTTCAGACCCTTCCGGTCCACCCTGGCCAGCTGTTGGTACGCGTAATCGAAGTTGCCGGTCTGTAATCCCAGGGTGATCGCGTACTCTGAAAGCTTCAGGTGATTGATCGAACCCTCAGCGATCATCCCCTTAGCCCGCTTGACCTGCAGGAAACCTTCCTTAAAGTCCCGCAGTTTCACCGAGCATTCTACCCGCGTCAGCGCCATGAGGCTCAGCGACTGATTACCTGCGCCCTTGCATTTAAGCAGTACGGTCTCCGCCTGGTTGGCCGTCTGAATCGCCTTCGGGTAATCTCCTACCAGCGTAAGGCTGTGCACCTTCATCATAAAGAACATCGCCTGCATGGCCGATACCTTGGGGTACTTCCTCACCATCGGCTCGCACTCGGCGACGTATTCGTAGACCTTCTCCCCGATCTCGTTCGGCAGCAACTTGTGCGCATAGATCATGCGGCGCATCTCGCGATAGTGGCTGGAGACCATATTGAGCACCCGCTCCGCTTCAGCGTAGTGGTTAGCCAGGTCCTGATACTTGGAGAACTGCTTTTCGTCAAAGCCAACCCCGAGGTAGAGACTCGCCAGGATCGAGGTTAGGCGGCTGTTGATCGGTAGGATCTCGTAGTCCTGCACCCTCCTCAGCGTCAGGTGAGCCAAATACTTAACACTCTGCCAGGCACGCCGGGTAAGCAGCAGACTGATGAGATTCAGCTGCCGGTAACCGTTCACCTGCGCATTGTCGTACGTTTTATAGTTGGCGGAGTAGACATCGTCGTCCATGATCGCAGTAGTGATCAGATCACGCAGACGATTCTTGAGTGCCCGGTACGCGGGATGACTACTATTCTGTCCGGAACCGTAGAGTTTAGCCACGATCTCATCTTCTGTGAGATCTCCTTTTGCGATCAGGCTGTGTAGGTCCCTGATCATCGACTGTTTTCCCTTGGCCTGGGTGATTTTCAGAAGCTTACCCACCTTTTTAGTGGGGGCCACTTCTAAAATTTCTCTTATATCTTCCATGAGATGTTCCGAAAACTAGGTTTTGATGACTATTTCGGCACGGTCAAGATACAGTAAATCAGAACGTTATCAAAACTAGGCGGTCAAAAGGCCGCAAATTTGGTGCTTCAAAAAGGCTGCTTTTGCTTAGTGTCAGGCACCTCGACCCTGTATATTTGTACTATCGAAAACGGGAAAACACCTAAAACTGCCCTTTACAAAATCTAATTCTTGAGTTTTATGAAATTGTGTTTGTTCATAGTGTCTCTTTAGTTATAATTCGCAACCCTTGAATGTGGGGTTCTAATTTCATCAAAGGAGTGGTTGACATAACTAGCCTCGTGTCAACTAACCGGTTTAGCGAAATTATAACGACAGCGCCAACCGCATTTCGGTTGGCGCTTTTTTTATGCACCTAACCGATACGACTTTGTGATGGCCTCAAATGTAAGGCCTCCGTCTCAATTATTATAATTTGTTTTACAATCGGCTCACCGAAACATCCCCAAACAGTCGTTGTAGCGATCCGCGTGGCGCTTCCGCTGTAGTTCCGCGCTGTTGCCAAAATCTACGGCGAAACTGAGCTCGAATGTGGCTCCTAGGCCGCCGGGCACGTTTCTCAGGTCCGAAATCACACTGTCGTAACTCAGGCCGATCCGCAGGATGTCCTGCCGGAAGGTCACCGCGGCGATGAAGCCGTCGGCATTACCAAAGGCGTGACGGTACCAGCCGCCCAGGGCAAATTCCCCGTAGCCGAAGTAGGCGCCCAGATTAAGCTGCTGAAAACTCGCCTGGCTCGTAAAGAGCAGATTCGGCGTGACGTAGGCGGGTCGGCGCGGATTGCTGTAGCGCTTTAGATCGAACTGTGCCCCGGTGTGGAGGCTCATCCGCTGCGGCCGCCCCGCGTAAAGATTGTTGTCGAGTGCCAGCAGTCCCTCGTCCGGCCGGTTCAGGTGCTCGAAGCTCAGCCCCCCGTAAACGTTCTTGGCGTAGAACAGGACGCCGGCCCCCACATCCGCCGAGGTCTTGGACAGCCCGATCAGCGCCTCCTCCGTGACCCCGGTGGCCCCCGTGGCCGGATCGATAATATCCCCGAAGACCAGTCCGTCGAAATCCAGCCGGGAACTCAGCAGTCCCCCACTCAGGCCGATGCGCGCGTGAAGGTCGCTGGTCACCCTTACGTCGTAAGCGTATACAATCGCGAACTGGCTGGTTTTGTACAGTCCCTCCAATTGGCTGTCCGTCAGCATCCGGAAACCGAAGCTCGAGGGGGAATTCTGCACCGGCTGCTCAAAGCTGGCGGCGAAGGTGGTGTACGCGCTGGGATAGCTGGTGTGCTGGCTGCGGTAGTTGATCGTGATCCGCGGCGCCGCACTCACCCCCGTGAAGGCCGGATTGAGCTGCAGGGGCGAAGCGTAAAACTGGGAGAAAACGGCGTCCTGGGCTACCCCGGGGGCAGACAGTCCAATCAGCAGGAGTAGGGATCCGATCAGGGCGCGCATGCCTAAAGCTACTCGCTCCGCGCTCGGTTTCCAAATTGGCCTGAGGGGGCGTCGGGCTACCGACAGCCGGCCCCCGGAAGCCCGCAATCTCCCGGGCCCGGACAACGTTTCCGACCCGGTACTGTATCTTAATTTCAGGCCCTAACGCCACACTATGCTGAAGCACCCGTTACTCCTGATCTGCGTTCTTTTCGCCCTTGCGCTTCCGGCACAGTCCCCCCTCCAACTGGAACTATCCTGGAATGACCCCGTCACCATCGAGTACGAGGGAGAGCGGCGCGTCGTCCTTTCCTTTTCGCTCAGCGACGGGGCCGGCGGGGCCGCAGGTGCGGAGAAATCCGGCCAGCTGCCGTCGCTGGTCTACGCTTTCCCCACTGCATCCGGCACCGACATGGCGGTCGAAGTCCTCAACATCCAAAGCGAGCCCTTCTCCCCTCCCCCCGCATTCACGGCTGAAACGGAGACCGATTTCACCTTCACCTACCGCGCAACCCGGCAACCCGAAGGCTGGCGGGGAAAGGTGAGTGGCCCGGCCATCATCCGCGATGCCAGGGGGTACCGGCGCCTCACCGCCCTGGAATTCCGGCTTACCCCCGATCCCGTAGGCGGACGGGGCGGTGGCCGCGCCGGTTTCGCCACCAGTTCCGTACTCCGGAGCGGGGCGATCTATCGCTTTGCCGTACCGGCCGACGGCATGTACAAGCTCACCCGATCTTTCCTAGCCGACGCCCTCAAGGTGGAAGGCCTGGACGGCGTGGACCCCCGTGACCTGAAGGTGTTCGGCCAGCCGGGCGGCATGCTGCCCCAGACGGTAAATGACATGCCACCGGACGACTTCTACGAGCAGGCCATACAGATAGAGGGCGAAACCGACGGGTCCTTCGACGGCGGGGACTACATCCTGCTGTACGGACAGGGCCCCGACAGCCGCAGTTACGATCCCACCGGCGATCGGTTTAACTACACCAAAAACATCTACGCTACCGAAAGCTATTACTATCTCCAGGTGGGCACGGCCGGTCGTGGCAAGCGGGTCACCCCCCTGCCCGCCGCCAGCGGCGGCACGACCACCGATAGCTACGACGCCCTGTTCCGGTTGGAGGAGGAGCGCTTCAATATTCTCCATGAACTCGGTGGCAACAGCCATGGATCGGGGCAAATCTGGTTTGGAGAATTCTTCCGGGTCTCCCGGGAAAAGGCCTACCCCAATCTGGTCACCTTCCCCGACCTGGTCACCGACCGGCCCCTCCGCGTACGGGCCCGCATGGCCCTGCGGTCGGACGTAAACAGCCGCTTCCTGGTCGACGTAAACGGTACCGAACTGACGAGCACCCAGGCGGGGCGCGTGGTCTTTGGGCAGGAAGAACTCCGCTCAGCCGCGATTCTCAAGGAGCTCGTCGGAACCGCGCCCGCCAACCGGGAACGGATCGACGTGAACGTGATCTACCCCAACCCCGCGGGCAGCAGCCAGAGCGAAGCCTGGCTCGACTGGGTGCAGATCCGCGCCCGGCGCCGGCTCACCTTCGCGGACCGCGACCAGTTCCCCTTCCGCGATACCGAAAGCCAGGACAATCCCTCTGTCACCTTCCGGCTGACCTCTCCGCCAGCCGATGCCCGGGTCTGGCGGGTTGACGACGGAGACGTCCGGGAGGCCACCCTCTCCGGGAATTCCTTCTCCGCCCCGGCCGCCGGCAGACTGTATGAGTACGTTGCCTTTCGCTACAATGCCAACCTACTCACCCCCCGTGCCGTCGGTCGGGTCGAGAACCAGAACCTGCACGCGATCGCGAATGCCGACATGATCATCGTCACCCATCCCGATTTCCTCACCCAGGCGGAAGCCCTGGCGGAACACCGGCGGTCGCACAACGGCTACACGGTTCGCCTGGTCACTACCCAGCAGATTTACAATGAATTCAGCGGCGGTCGCGACGACGCGGCGGCGATCCGCAACTTCGTCCGCATGGTTTACGAACGCGATCCGGGGCTGCGCTACCTACTACTCTTCGGCGATGGCAGCTTCGACCACCGGAATATCTATGGCCTCGGCACCAATTACATTCCCGTATTCGAGCACGGAGGCGATTTTACCCAGGTGGAAAGCTTTCCCGCCGATGACTTCTACGGCATCATGACCGCCGCCGACCAGGGGCAGCCGCTCGCGCCGGACCTTAGCATTGCACTGGGCCGTCTCCCCATCAAGTCGGCTGACGAAGCCGGTCCCGTGGTCGAGAAGCTCGTCCGCTACGACACCGACCCCTCGGCCTTCGGCGACTGGCGGGCCCGCATGGTCTTCGTCGGTGACGACGAGGACGGCGGCAAACACACTATCGATGTGAACCGCGTTGCCAACGCCGTAGAGGCGCGCAAGCCCGATCTGAACTTCGATAAACTCTACTTCGACCTCTTCCCCCAGCAGAGTATCTCCAACGGCGACCGCTATCCGGACATCACCAAGGGCCTCGACCGCGCCGTATTCCGGGGAGCCCTGGCCGTCACCTACCTCGGTCACGGCGGTCCCCGCGGCTGGGCCCAGGAGCGGGTACTGACCATCCCCCAGATCCGCAACTGGACGCGGCCCGCCGGCTCCCCCGACCCGATCCAACCTCCCGTGTTCATCACGGCCACCTGCACCTTCAGCAACTACGATGACGCCTCCTTCGTGAGCGCGGGCGAGGAAGCCCTGCTCACCCCCCGCGGCGGGGTAATCGCCCTGATGACCACCACGCGGCCCGTTTTTGCTACCCGCAACTACGAACTCACCAACAATACCGTCCAGGCGATGCTCGACCGACCGGACGGCGAGTGGCGGAGTCTGGGAGACATCATCCGCATCGCCAAAAACGAGACCACTCCGGTGGATAATAGTGCCTCCCTCAAGCCGGATACGGAGAACGCCCGCAAGTACACCCTGCTGGGTGATCCCGCTACCGTAATTG
>JBGTHX010000144.1:0-2033 GCA_041746055.1 Lewinella sp.
ACCCTGGTCGCCGAACTGCAGGAGAAAATCCACGACGACCAGCTGAAGCTGATCGAGCTTAAGGCCGACCTCCGGGAGGTGGGGATCTCCGCCATACTCACCACCGTCAAAAACCTCGAGGAAGAATGATCTGGAGAACCAGCGAAGAACTCAAGGACCACGTCGGCGGAACCGTCAACGCCGGCTTCCCCCTCAGTTCCCTCACCGCGGCATACCGCGATGCCCGCCGCAACCACCTGGAGCGCTACCTTTCCGCGGCCTTCCTGGACGAGCTGCAGGCGGCAGTACAGGGCAACAGTCTTACCGCCGCCCAACAGCAGGTCATCGAACGCATCGGGCCCGCCCTGGGTATGCTCACCCTGTACGAGTACAGCTTCGTGGGTAGCGTCCAGATGGGCGGCGAGGGACTGGTGACCATCGATGGAGATCAGGCCAAGTCAGCCTACAAGTACCAGGTTGCCGACTACCGGCAGTATACCAAGGCCAGCGGCCTCAACGCCCTCGACGCCGCCCTCGAGTTCCTAGAGGTCAACGCCGCCGACTACCTGACTTGGTCACAGAGCCGGGCGGCCCGCTACCACCGGCAGGTACTCATCCGTACGGCCGCGGCCTTCCGCGACGTCCACAACCAGGCCACGGACCGACGGGCCTACGAGGCGATGCGGCCGATCCTGCGGGACCTCCACGTCTTCGTGGCCACGTCGCTGCTCGGCGACGTCCTGCTCCAGGACTTACTGGACGCCATGACCGAGGGCAACGCCAGCACCGAGGAGCAGGAACTCACCGATCGCCTGCAGTCGGCCCTGGCCACCTACACTGTCCACGAGGCGCTGCGGCGCAACCTAGTCCAGCTGGAGGATGGGCGCGTGGTGCAATTCGAAAGCCTGGAGCCGCAGTCGGTACAGAAGTCGAGCAACCCCTCGGTGGGTGTGATCAACATCGTCGACTCGCAGAACTTCGAATTTGCCGAGCGCCACCTCAGCTTCGTGCGCGACTACCTGAAGCGGCACGCCACCGCCTTTCCCGCCTACATAGAGTGGCTGGAGCTCAGCCAGCCGGATCCCGATATCGCATATCCCAGCGCCCCCGATCGCCGCTACGGCGGCAAGGTGACGCGGCTTTAAAATCTTGTGTTGTTCATAGTGTTTATCCTCCCGGGATCCGTTCCCGGGAGGTTTTAATCCCCCGCCTCTTATGAAGATCGAAGAGTACTACCAGGAAAACCACCCCGACGGTAAGCCGTGGAATAAGCTCACCAAGAAGGAGCGCAAGCCCATCAAGCGCGCCCGCCGGCGTGAGCGCATCCAGAACATCCGCGACACCATCGAAGACTTCGGCGATGTACTGGATGTGCTCTTGGTGATGTTTGATTCCGTGCGCAGATAAGTTATCGCGACGACCTTAACAAGAAAGTAAGGTCGTGACGTAATCAACTGTATTATAGCAATATATGCGATGTCGCTTACTAGCCTAACTAAACTAAGTTACCAGTTAAGTTGCAACTTCCGTATCAGATTCCCGTTATTTGAGTCAGATATCATCTTTAGATATCGGTACTCGTCAGATCGAATCTGAAGGGAAACTGACAGCAAAATGGCACACACACTTCAAAAGCACCCATCAAAATTCAGCCTCTCCACTCATATACTTGACGTGTTCAATTTCTGGGGGGGGGCTCCCCACCCAGGTGTTGAGACTGATCGGGCTCAGACTAATGAGGAAGCGATGAGGCGGGACTGGAGCAAGGTCGGGCAGGATGTAGGTAAGGCCGTAGATCGGTTGGCTGAAGAACTCGAAGAGGAAACAGAAGGCTGACAATGGAGCCGGCACCCGAGCAACCTCATAAGAATGACGATATCGAACCTGTACGGTTGCCTGACGGTCCGAAGGGTGTAAGCGTCCGAGCAACCCCGTCTTGCCAGTTTTATTCTTCCTCCCTAGGAACCGGCACGCTTGTCGCCGTCCAGCGATGGGGCAGCAACTCCTCCAGGCGGTTCACTGGGTGATCGGGCAGGCGCTCCAGTACGTCGCGT
>JBGTHX010000145.1:0-5599 GCA_041746055.1 Lewinella sp.
CCTGCTGGTAGTCCTTTTCCCCGAGGTACAGTACTTCCGGTCGGACGACGTCGAGCAGTCGATCCACCACCTGCACCACGCCCGCGAAGTGGCCGGGGCGGTGGGCGCCTTCCAGTCGCGTGGTGAGCTCGCCGTACGCCACGGTAGCGTCGGCGGGCTGGTCGTCGGTGCCGCCGGGATAGACATCGGCGATGGAGGGCAGGTAGAGGAAATCGCAGCCTTCGTCGCGCAACAGTGCGGCGTCCGCCTCGGGGGTCCGGGGGTAGGCCTCGAGGTCGTCGGGATCGTTGAACTGGGTAGGATTGACGAAGATGCTGGCGACGGTAAGCCCGTTGTCCCGCACGCTCTGCCGCAGCAGGCCGGCGTGCCCGCGGTGGAGGGCGCCCATCGTGGGGACGAAGCCGAGGGACTGCCCCGCCGACCGGGCCTGGGCCAGGGCGGTGGTGAGTTCGGATGCGGTGGTAAAAATCTTCAAGTACCGTGCGGATTGGTCCGGCGGCGGCGCCGCTAAGGGGCGGCGAAGATAGGGGGTGTCCCTAATATTTTGTAACTTTGCTACTCTTGGGGCCGTGCGAGTGGCTCCCGTGCCGGGCGCAATGGCTACCTGGCTCGTCAATAACCTGAAACGCGATCATAAGATATGAGCAAAACTAAGGTGCTGATTGTAACCCAGGAAATGGATCCCTATACGGAGCTGACAGAAATTGCCACTACCGTACGGGCCCTGGCCCCCTACCTCCAAAAAAATCAAATGGAAATCCGAGTGCTGATGCCGCGCTACGGAACCATCAACGAGCGTCGCCACCGCCTGCACGAGGTAGTCCGACTATCGGGTATGAACATCATCGTCGACGACGATGACTACCCCCTCATTATCAAGGTCGCTTCCCTGCCCGACAAGGGCGTGCGTATGCAGGTCTACTTCCTGGATAACGAGGACTTCTTCAAGCGAAAGTTCGTCCACGTCGACAAG
Organism: Lewinella sp.; assembly: GCA_041746055.1. GTDB lineage: Bacteria > Bacteroidota > Bacteroidia > Chitinophagales > Saprospiraceae > Neolewinella. The sequence continues at coordinate 974 of JBGTHX010000145.1, forward strand.
GCCGGCAAGCCCTTCGACGACAACGCCGACCGCGCCGTATTCTTCAGCAAGGGCGTGATCGAGACCGTCCGCAAGTTCGGCTGGCCGCCCGACATCATCCACGTCCACGGTTGGATGACGAGCCTGATTCCCTTCTACCTGCGTACTGCCTACAAGAACGAGCCGCTCTTCAAGAACAGCAAGATCGTTTACAGCCTCTACGAAAGCGGCCCCGAGAAGCACATCACCGATGACTTCGCCGTTAAGGCCAGCATCAATGCGCTGAGCGAGGACGACCTGGCTCCCTACCTGGAGGACGGCAAGCCCGCCCTGCACCGCGGGGCGATCAAGTACAGCGACGCCGTGATCCGTGGCAGTGAGGAACTGGACGACCAGCTCGTGGCCGCCCTGGCCCAGTCGGATATCCCCGTGCTCAACGTACAGGGCGAGGAAAGCCCCCGCGCCAGCGTGGAGTTCTACCGCGAGCTGCTGGCCGCCGAGGTGGAAAAGTAACCAACCCTGCCGGTTGCAATCCCCCTCTCTATAGTGACCTCCCGAGTCCTTCCCCTTTGTCAGGGGAAGGACTCGTTTACTTTTCGACGCTCCAAGTTTACCGACCCCGCCGCGTTATTTCTTTCTAGACCGTACCAGATGAAACTTTTCTCCGCCCTAATCTTGCTCATTCTGCTGGCTTCCTGCACCGACCCCATCACGGTGGGCTCCGAACTGCTGGATTCGGATCGGGCTACCGTCGGGGAGACCGCCGACCTGACCTTTACCACCCGGGTAGTGCGGGAAGACAGCGCACTCACCTACGATTACACCACCAACGGCTACCTGCCCCCATCCACCTTTTCGTTCGGGGAGATCCAGGATCCGAACTTCGGGACCGCCACCCACGCCGTCTACCTGACGCCGCGGCTGCCGCGCAACGCCAGCTCCCTCACCGTGGTCCCGCAGTTTGCCAGCCTGATCAACGTACACGTCGATTCCGTGGTGGCCATTCTGCCCATCGATACCACCCGGGGCTTTTACGGCGAGGGGCGCACCTTCCCCGTGGAGGCCCTCGAGATCACCGACCCGGTCACTTTCGTAGCTAACTACTACAACGACCTACAATTGGCGACCGAGGGCGGAGACCTTACCGCCACCGGCAGTTTCACCGCCTCCCTGACCCCGCAGCTCGTACGGGATACGGCCATCACCAACCCCGCCCTCGAGACCGCCCACGTGCGGGTAAGGATGTCGGACGCCTTTGCCTCGCGCATCGATGACCTGGGGCCCGATGTCTATGCCGCCGACTCCACCTTCCGCGACGCCTTCGCGGGCCTGCTGCTGCGCCCGACCGGTCCCAGCGGCTCCCTCCTCTACATCGCACCCACCGAGGCCACCGGCCAGCCCGCCTACAGCGGCTTCAACTTCTACTACCAGGATTCAACCGGCGCGCCGGCCGTGTACCGGATCGCTTATCTGCTGGCGCTGCCGACGGTGGCCCACGATTACGCCGGGTCCCTGGTGGAGCCCCTGCTCGACAGTACCACTGACCACACGCTCGCTGCCGTACAGGGACAGGGCGGACTGATGACGGAGATCACGCTGGGCGATCTGACAGTGCTGCAGGACCGGGTCATCAACCGGGCCGTACTGGAGATCCCCGTGGCGGACGTGGAAGGAGTATCCTACACAGACTACCCCCTGCCCACCCGGGTGGAGCTCTTCTACCGGGCGAGCGCGGGCGGACCCCTGCTGGGCATCGAGGACCGGCTGGAACTCGCGCGGACCCGGGCCAGTACGGCTAACGTGAAGTTCTTCCTAGGCGGGTCGCTGGAGCAAGACGGAACCCTGCCATACTATTCCCCGGCCTTTTCGATCCATTTGCAGCGAATTCTTGACGGTGAGGTGCCCGCCAGGCTTTATCTTCGGGTATCGCCCCTCGAGGCTCTCGAGATCGGCGCGGCCCGGGCCTTTCTCAATGGTCCGGCCGCGGGGACGAATCCGGCACGTATCCGGGTCACCTACACCGACCTCAACTGATCAAAAAACAACTAATGGGTGGCTGGCCCGTTAGAGTAAGGCTCACCCAGACTGCCCGCCACGCTCCAGTAGACTTGCTTTGCCGGCTCTCAAATCTTTAAATTCATTCTTCCTATGTGTGGAATCGTTGGATACATCGGTCACCGCCAAGCCGATGCCCTCATTATCAAGGGTCTTGAAAGGTTAGAATACCGCGGCTACGACAGCGCCGGTATTGCCATTCTGAACAACGAGCTTCACATCTGGAAGAAGAAGGGTAAGGTCTCGGCACTGCGCAAGGAGATCGCCAAGAACGACACCACCGGTACCGTCGGCATCGGTCACACCCGATGGGCTACCCACGGAGAACCTAACGACGTGAATGCCCACCCCCACACGGGCGGCAGCGGACGGCTGGCCCTGGTGCACAACGGCATCATCGAGAACTACGCCGTCCTGAAGAATGCCCTCATCGCTGAGGGTCATGTTTTCGAAAGTGAAACCGACACCGAGGTACTCGCCCACCTGATCGAGGAGATCCAGGACGAGGGCGATCTTCCTCTCGAAGAGGCCGTCCGCCTCGCCCTCACCCGGGTGGAGGGAGCCTACGCCATCGCGGTTGTGGACAGCCAGAATCCGAAGGTCCTGGTGGGCGCCCGCAAAGCCAGTCCGCTGGTGGTAGGTATCGGTGAGGGAGAATACTTCATCGGCTCCGATGCATCCCCCTTCCTCGACAGCACCCGCCGCGTGGTGTACCTGGACGACAACCAGATCGCCACCATCACCCTGGAGAACGGCCTCGAGATCAAGAACACCGAGAACGAGTCACAGCCCCCCTTCATTCAGGAGTTGGACATGCAGATCGAGGCCCTCGAGAAGAATGGCTTCGACCACTTTATGCTCAAGGAGATACACGAGCAGCCTGTGACCATCCTCGACGCGATGCGCGGCCGGGTGAGCAGCAAGGACAACCGCGTGACCCTGCGGGGCATGGAGGAATACGCCAACCGGTTTGTCCGCGCCAACCGCATCATCATCGTGGCCTGCGGCACGAGTTACCACTCCGGCCTGATCGGTGAATACCTCATCGAGGACCTCGCCCGCATTCCGGTCGAAGTGGAGTACGCCAGTGAATTTCGCTACCGCAACCCCATCCTCAGCGAGCGGGACATCGTCATCGCCCTCAGCCAAAGCGGCGAAACGGCCGATACCCTGGCCGCCCTCGAACTGGCTAAGAGTAAGGGAGCCATGATCTACGGTATCGTCAATTCGGTAGGCAGCAGCATTGCCCGCCTGACCGATGCCGGCAGCTATATCCACGCCGGGCCCGAGATCGGCGTAGCCAGCACCAAGGCCTTTACCGGACAGGTAACCGTACTCACCCTCCTCGCGCTGAGTCTGGCGCAGAAGCTGAGCACCATCAGCAACACTACGCTCCAGACCCTGACCGCCGAGCTCGAGCGCATCCCCGAGAAGGTGAAGCAGTGCCTCAAGGCCGATGAGCACATCCGCTACATCGCCAAGGAGATCAAGCACCACCATAATGCGCTATACCTCGGACGCGGATACAATTTCCCCGTGGCACTCGAAGGCGCCCTGAAACTCAAGGAGATCAGCTACATTCACGCCGAAGGCTACCCGGCCGCGGAAATGAAGCACGGCCCCATCGCGCTTATCGACGAAACGATGCCGGTGATCGTGATCGCCACCAACCGTTCGGCCTACGAAAAAATCATTAGCAACATACAAGAGGTCCTGGCCCGTAAGGGAGTAGTGATCGCCGTAGTACCCGAAGGCGAGATCGCCATCAGTTCGATGGCCCACCACGTCATTGAAATCCCGAATACGGAGGAGCAACTCTCTCCCCTGCTGTCGGTCATCCCGCTGCAGTTGCTCAGCTACCACATCGCGGTCGAACTCGGCCGCAACGTCGATCAGCCCCGGAACCTGGCTAAGTCAGTTACGGTGGAGTGATCCACGCCCTATCTATTTAAGTAAAAAGAACATCCATGGAATGGGATATTGCCTATAACACCAGCAACCAAGAACTCATCTATAGCGAGTACGGGAGGACCGTACAGGAACTGCTGCAGCAGGCCAACGAAGTCGCCGACGACGAGGAGCGGCAGGCCTACGTGGAGCGCGTGATCAAACTCATGCTCCAGATGCAACCCAGCGTCAAGCAGCAGGAGAACTACCAGGAGCGGCTGTGGAAGCACGCCTTCCGCATCGCAGGCGGCCACCTGAACGTGTCCGTCCCCGAGGGAATCAATGCCACGCCGGACCCTGAAGGCGTCCAGCCCGAGCCCCTGCCCTACCCTGACAGCCACAAGCGGATGCTCCACTACGGCAAGAACGTGCTGGCACTCATCGAGGAAGGAAAGAAGATGGAGGACGGCCCGGAGCGGGACATGCTCACGTACACCGCGGCCTACTACATGAAAGTGGCCCTGACCGACTGGCGTGATGGCAAGTTCTACAACGAGGACATGATCCGCAAGGATCTCTACGAACTCAGCGACAAGGTGCTGGTGCTTCCGAAGGATGCCAAGATCGGTGAGCCGAACAGCAACCAGCCGTCTCAGGATACCGGCAACCGCCGCAAGAAGAAAAAGAAGAAAGGCGGCGGGAGCG
>JBGTHX010000146.1:0-6506 GCA_041746055.1 Lewinella sp.
GCGCGCTGTCGGTCCAGCACCAGGTCCGCCCTTCCACGCACCTGCGGCCCGCTCTCGCCGTTGAGGGCGCCCTCCAGTTGTTCTTCCGAACCGCGGATGGTCCAGCCATTGCGCTGGATGTAGTTGACGAGGGTCCAGGCAGACTTCTCCATGGTCAGCAGGAACTGGACGCGCTCGGGCTCCTGCCCGTACTCCAGAAGTACCGCCCCCTGCTGCTGTAACAGCTGCATGCCGTTATCCCTGATCCAGGCTACCGTCCGGTCCCTGGTAAAGGTTTCTCCGGATCCCGAGACCTCGGCCAGTAGCCGCTCCAGAAACAGGTGTCCCAGATTGCCCCGGAGGCGATTCTCGCTGGCGATGGACAGAATGGGGGTACCCCGCAGGCCCAATTCGTGGCTGAAGACCCACTTGTGGGGATAGTAAAGCAGATCGTCCAGTGAGGAGGGCGTTTCCCGCTCGCGGGGTGGTAGCGCGCCGTCGCGCCCCACCCTGATCAGGGGTTGCGGGGGATCAAGCGGGCGGATGGGTACGGGGGCGAAGTCGGGCAGGCTCATTCCCGGGAACAGATTGGAAGGCCGGCCCCGCGTATCCAGTCGCACCGTGAGGCGGTCCAGGTCACCCGACTGGAAGGCAGCTTCCAGGTCGCCCATCAGGGGGTGAGGTTCCATTTCGGTGCCGTCGACCCGCAGGGGGATGCACAGCACCAGTTGGCGCCGAACGGTCAGGAGCGGCCGCAGGTTTTGCCACAGTTGCAGTTGGTTCCGCTGCTCGGGTTCATCCACCGGGCACCCGCGTTCCCGCAAAAATTGCAGCTCGGGGGGGTAGTAGCGGCTGAAAAAGTAAGAGGGGTCGGTCTCCACGAAGTCCCACCAGAGCAACCGCTCGAGCTCGGGCTGGCCGCTACCGGGTATCCGGGCGGTGGACGCGGGTGCGAAGGTCACCGGCAGGGAGCCCTGCTCCGCGGGGATAAACTGCGTCGGGGCCGGCTGGTAGATGGTGCGGACGAGCCGCTCGATGTCCAGGTAGGACAGTTCGGTTTCCGGCTGGGCATCGAGCAGTTCGGTGGCCCGTTCTGCCTGGGCGGAGAGGACGAGCAGACCGCCCTGGGCCTTGTCGTCGTCGAAGGCCTCCCGGGCCCAGTTGCGGAGAAAGACGAAGAGCGCGCGTACTTCTCCCTTCGGCACCCGCTGGTCGCGCTCGTAGCGCCGCCGCCGGAACCAGAAATCGTACTGTTCCCGGGCGCGGCGGATACGGGCGGCGGGCACCTGCCGCGCGTCCATATCGCGAAACGACTGCTCTACGGCGTACACCCAGCGGCCGCCGAAAAGCCCGGGCGTATCGGCAAGGTGTTCGGCCAGTCGCTGGCCGAGCCGCCGGTCGAGGGGCTTGGTGACCAGGCTCACGAACTCCATGATGCGCACCACTTCGACCGGCTCCCAGAGGAAGGCCGTGACGAGCTTGAGCACCTGCAGGCTCGGTCGGGCGAGGCTGGTAGAAGGAATACCCATACTGGGCAGCCCCTCCAGGGTGAAAGCGTTGTCAAGGGTCTGGTTGCGCACCGTCATCAGCACCCCCGGTCGCCACTGCCGGTTCTCCCGGGCCAGGCGCGCGAGGTAGGTCGCCAGCTGGGTCTCCCGCTCGGCGCGCAGGAGGACCAGGCTGCCGTCGCCGGCGCAGTCGAGGGTGCGGGCTTCGCCGGTACCTCCCAGCAGCTGGCGGAGTTTGCCCTGCCAGCGACCGAGGTCGGTGTTTTCGGGTCCGGGCTCCGGTTCCGGCACCTGCTCCACCCGGTCGCCGGCGCCCTCAAGTGCTTCCAGGAGACGGCGCGGACCGGCGGGCAGCAATTCCCGGGGTTCGTGGACGTGAATGACTTGCGGGGGGTGCCGGCGGTCGAGCAGTGCCGCCAGCATGGCCGACAGTCGGTCGGCGGTACCGGGCAGAAGATCGAAGTCGAGTAGCTCGTCGAGCAGCAGCATTTCCAGTTCGTGGAGCACCCGCAGCCGGTCCGGCGTGGCTATGTCCGCGGGCACGGACAGCCGGTAACCGGCCTCCAGCAACTCATCGCGGCGGGCGAGCAGGTCTTCGGCCGTGGCGATCGGGTCGGCACCGAAGGCAGCGGCGTAAAAGGCCGTCGCTCCGGAAGGGTGCTGCCGGTGGTGCTCGATCAGCTGCCGGTACTGCTCCGTACGCAGCGCTTCCCGGTTGGCAGGGTTGCGCGACAGGGCGTAGTAGTGTTCCAGGTGCCGGAGCAGGCCCGGATAGTCGAGGTACAGTTCCCGGGCTGCCACTGCCGGAGGCTCCGGCAGTACCGGGGAGGAGAAGGTAAGTCCAAAGTAGATCGTGGTCATGAACGCATGCTATCCGCCCATCTCGGCGCGCATCCGGGTCAGCTGGGTGTCCCAGAGTGCTTTCTGGTCGTCCACTTCGTCGTCGTCGGCAAAATCCGTGACGTAGACGATCGTTTCCCCCGTCACCGGGCTCTTGGTAATGTTGAATTCGAGGTACTCGTCCTCGTCGTCGGCATCCTCCCAGGCGAAGCGGACCATGTCGGCCTCGCTGTCCTCGATCAGCTCGGCCGCCTCGGGGGCGCCGCTCCAAACAAAGGTGTAAGTGCTGTCGTTAATATCCACTTCATCACAAAACCACCGCGTTAGGCAGGCCGGATCGGTCAGAAACTGGTACACAATGTTGGGGGAAGCGCGAAAGATGAACTCCGATGTAAACTTAACTCGTTCCATATCAGGCGGTTGGCAGTAGTGACAGCTGGCAAATAAGTCATTTAAAGCGAGACTACCAAAAGTTTATCGCCCCCCAACCTATTGTTTCCTTGCAACGTTAATTACACGTTACGCCCTATTCAGCCCACCGGGCCTTGATTTTCAACCTCCTATCCCGTAATTTTGCGGCCAATTTCAGAAAACGTCCCCCTAAATGAGACAGCTTAAGATAACGAAGTCGATTACTAATCGCGAGAGTCAGTCGCTCGAGAAATACCTCCAAGAGATCGGTAAAGTCGACCTGCTGACCCCCGAAGAGGAAGTCGATCTCGCGAAGCGGATCAAGCAGGGTGACCAGATCGCCCTGGAGAAGCTCACCAAGGCCAATCTCCGCTTCGTAGTTTCGGTAGCCAAGCAGTATCAGAACCAGGGCCTGAGCCTTTCCGACCTCATCAACGAAGGCAACCTCGGCCTCATCAAGGCCGCCCAGCGCTTCGATGAAACCCGCGGGTTTAAATTTATCTCCTACGCCGTTTGGTGGATCCGCCAGTCGATCCTGCAAGCTCTCGCCGAGCAGAGCCGTATCGTCCGCCTGCCCCTCAACAAGGTCGGCAGCCTCAACAAGATTAATAAGGCCTTCAGCCAGCTCGAGCAGACCTTCGAGCGCGAGCCCAGCAGCGAAGAGCTCGCCGAGCAGCTCGAGATCAACGCCGAAGAGGTCGAAACCACCCTGGGCGTCGCCGCCCGCCACGTGAGCATGGACGCCCCCTTCGTGGAAGGCGAAGACAACAGTCTCCTCGACGTTCTGGCCAACACCGCCACTCCCGGTACCGACTCCGCCCTCGAATACAAGGAATCCCTCCGCCGCGAGATCGATCGCAGCCTCGGTACCCTCACCGAGCGGCAGTGTGACGTCATCAAGCTCTATTACGGCATCGGCGTCGAACATCCCATGAGCCTCGAAGACATCGGCGAGAAGTTCGGCCTCACCCGTGAGCGCGTCCGGCAGATCAAGGACAAGGCCATCAACAAGCTCCGCGGTGCCAACCGCAGCAAGCTGCTTAAGAATTACCTGGGGAATTAGTAGTACCGTAGTCTTTCGTACGGTAGTATGATAGGTACCCTCCGCCGCTCCGCGCGTCGGAGGGTTTCTATTTTTGCGGCCCATGGCAGATTCCATTCGCACCAAAAAGAGCCTGTCCGAGCTGGACCGCCTCTCCCCCGCTTCCTTCGCCGCGGCGGATAAGCTTCCGCTTTCGCTCGTCCTCGACGACATCCGCTCGGCCAACAATGTCGGTAGCCTTTTCCGGACGGCGGACGGCTTCGCCCTGCGGCACCTCTACCTCTGTGGCATCACCGCCACCCCACCCCACCGCGACATCCTGAAGACGGCACTCGGCGCCACGGCCACCGTCAGTTGGTCCTACCACGAGGACTGCGCGGCACTCATCGGGGAGCTGCTGGCGGCGGGCACGCAGGTGCAATGTCTCGAACAAACGCAAGGGAGTACGCCCCTGCATCTCTTCTGCCCCGACCCGGCGGTGGCCCTCGCCCTGGTGGTCGGCAATGAGGTGAAGGGGGTGCGGCAGTCCGTCATCGACGCGGCCCACGGTACGCTGGAGATCGAGCAATTCGGCACCAAGCACAGCCTCAACGTGGCGGTGAGCGCCGGCATCGCCCTGTGGCACCTCAGCCGGCAATGGCGCTAAATTCCCGCGCGCGCCCCGTTCGTTTACGCGGCAGGATTCCACGGATTGCGCGAAGGGAATTACCTTTCCCTTACCTTTTAATGGGCCGCGGTCCGCAGCTCGCCCAACCAGCCAATACTATGCAACCCTTTCACCTTGCCGTCCCCGTCGACGACCTCGAATCCGCCCGCCACTTTTACGGTACCGTCCTGGGTTGCCCGGAAGGTCGGACCGATTCGGAATGGATCGATTTTGACCTCTTTGGTCATCAGCTCGTCGCCCACCTCGCCCCCAAAAAGGAGCAGGCCGATCACCGCAATGAAGTCGACGGCAAGCACGTGCCGGTCCCCCACTTCGGTGTGGTATTGGAGTGGGAGCAGTTTGAGCGATTTGCCGAGCGGCTGCGCGGGCAGGGCGTGAAATTCGAGATTGAACCCTACGTCCGCTTCAGGGGCCTGCCCGGCGAGCAGAATACGATGTTCTTTTACGATCCCGCCGGCAACGCGCTGGAGTTCAAGGCGTTTAAGGATATTTCCCGGCTGTTTGCTAAGCAGTTGAACGCCTGATCCGTTTACTCAAAATAAGCCTCCACCCCACCGGGGGTAGACACCCGCACTTCCGCCCGATCTCCGTCTTCTACATAGCCGATGACCTGGGCGTCAACGCCGAAGGCCGTGGCGATGTCGATCACAGTCCGGGCGTCCCGCTCGCTGACGTAGGCTTCCAGGCGGTGGCCCATATTGAAGACCTGATACATCTCCCGCCAGTCGGTGCCGCTCTCCTGCCGGATCAACTCGAAGAGAGGGGGCACGGGAAACAGCTGGTCCTTGACCACCCGCACATCGTCTTCGATGAACTTAACCACTTTAGTTTGGGCACCGCCCGTACAGTGGATAAGGCCGCTTAGGCCGGGCCCTACCTCTTCCAGTAACCGCTTGAGCACGGGCAGGTAGGTACGGGTGGGGCTGAGCACCAGTTTGCCCACCGTGGTTTCGTGGCCGGCTACCGTGATTTGCTCCGTCAGGGAGCGCCCCCCGGTATACACTACCTCGCGGGGCACCTCGGGATCGAAGCTTTCGGGGTATTTGTCGGCGTATTCCTTGCGGAACACGTCATGGCGCGCGCTGGTGAGCCCGTTGCTGCCCATTCCCCCGTTGTAGTCCTCCTCGTAGGTGGCCTGTCCGTAGCTGGCCAGCCCCACGATCACGTTGCCCGGACGGATATCGTTCACGATCACCTGGTCGCAGCGCAGCCGCGCGAAGGTGGTGTAGCCCACGTCGATGGTCCGCACGATGTCGCCGACGTCGGCGGTCTCCCCACCCGTCAGGTGCAGGGCTACGCCGTGCTCCGCCATGCGGTCCTTGAATTTTTCGGCCCCCAGAATGATGGTCTTCAGCACCTCCCCGGGAATGCGGTTCTTGTTGCGGCCGATGGTGGACGAGATCAGGATGTTGTCGACGGCCCCCACGCAGCCCATGTCGTCGAGGTTCATGACCAGGCTGTCCTGCACGATGCCCTCCCACACGCTCAGGTCGCCGGTCTCCCGCCAGTACAGGTAGGCGAGACTGGTCTTCGTACCGGCGGTGTCGGCATGCATCACGTTGCACCAGGCGGCATCGCCCCCGGCTACGTCGGGCAGTACCTTGCAGAAGGCCCGCGGGTACAGTCCCTTGTCCAGCCCCCGGATCGCTTCGTGTACCTCTGATTTGGTGGCGCTGACGCCGCGTTGCTCGTACTTACTCGACATGGGGCAAAGGTACACATCCCACTCCTCAAGCCGGCTCGATGTGGATGAGTACCTGCCCCACCTGCGGGAAGGCCGCCTGCAGGTGGTCCTTCAGCCGGTGGGCCAGATCGTGACCGGCGGTGACCGTGAGGTGGCCGTCAACCATCGCGTGCAGGTCGATATGGTAGCGCGTGCCGGACTTCCGCACGTAGCATTTCTCGGTACCCTGGATCCCCGGCACCTGCAGGGAGGAGATCCGGAGCTCCTCGATGAGGTCGTCATATACGTGCTCGTCCATGATCTCACCCAGGGCCGGCCGGAAGATGAGCCAGGCATTGTAGAAGATGATGCCCGACGCCGCCAAGGCCGCCCAGT
>JBGTHX010000147.1:0-7264 GCA_041746055.1 Lewinella sp.
CCAACGCCCTGAAGGGACAACTCGGAGGTTCCTTCGGACAGGGAGCCGGTAACGGCAACACCGGTAAGCCCGGCAACCAGGGCGTCGATGACGGCGACCCGAACTCCGACCGGCTCAGCGGTATCTCGACCGGCAGCGGCCGGGTCAGTGGTGGTCTCGGGGGCCGCGGGGTACTGGCCAGCCCCCCCGTACAGGAGAACAGCCAGGTGTCCGGCACCGTAGTGATCGAAGTCTGCGTGAATCCAGACGGACAGATCACCCGCGCCGTCTACACCCAGAACGGCAGCAGCACGGCCGACCCCCAGCTGGTATCGGCCGCTACCACCAACGCCAAGCGCTGGCGATTCGCCGCCAATCCGATGGCCCCCGCCGAGCAGTGCGGGCGCATCAGCTACAACTTCAAGGTGCAATAGCGCCGCTTCGGGAGCGTGCTACGACTGCGCACCCCCGGATTGCGGCCTGTCCGTTGGTACCTGCCGCCCCGGGTTCCTCCCGCTTTCGCGTAGTGGTCACCATACCTCGATCTCCGAACAACCGATGATGAAACTACAAGCCTATACCTTTCTGCTGCTCCTGGTCATCTCCCTTGCGGGCTGCAACAAGGAGGAGGACGGCATACCTCCGATCAACCAACTGAGCCGCTTCGACGGCTGGCAGATTGACTGGGTGGAGAGTGACTTTTCCCTGATGGCCGATGAAGCCGTAGCCGCCCTGCCCGACAGCGTGGTGGTAAATTCAGGGATGACGCGTGAGGCCATCCGCGCCCGGTTGGAATTGACCGTTCGCCAGGTGACCGGCGTGGAGGACTGCGAACGCGATGACGTGCTGTTCCTCGACGATGGGATCACGGCATTGGGACTGGCCGGCGAAGCTTGCGCGGATAACGCCCCCAAGCATGTGCTTACTCCTTTCGACCGCATGACCTACTCCTCCGACCTGGAAGTGACCCGGGTAAAGTTCACCGATCCGGCCGACGACACGGAGTCGGTCTACCAGGTCATCGCCCTGAATGAGCAGATGCTGGTGCTGACTCGGTTGCGCTCCTACACAAATGACCCCGTAGTCCCTAAGGTGGACTACGGGGTCACGTATCACTTCACGGCGGGATAGTACCGCTTAATTCGCGACTTTCTCGCTGCCGAGCGTAGAGCCGATGTACTGGCGGTTCAGGCGGGCAATGTGCTCCACGCTGATGGCTTTGGGGCACTCGGCCTCACAGGCGGTGATGTTGGAGCAGCGGCCAAAGCCTTCGGCGTCGTGCTGGGCTACCATGCGCTGAACGCGGGTGTCTGCCTCGACTTTACCCTGGGGCATCTGGGCGAGGTGGCTCACCTTGGCGCTGAGGAACAGCATCGCCGATGCGTTGGGGCATGCCGCCACGCAGGCGCCGCAGCCGATGCAGGTAGCCGCGTCGAAGGCGTGGCTCGCCTGGTCCTTCTCGATGGGGATGGCATTGCCGTCCTGTGCTTGTCCGGTATCCACGCTGATGTATCCGCCGGCCTGGATGATGCGGTCAAAGGCATCGCGATTGACCACGAGGTCCTTGACGATCGGAAAGGCGGAGGAGCGCCAGGGTTCGATAGTGATGGTCTCCCCGTCCTTGAAGTTGCGCATGTGCAACTGACAGGCGGTGGTCTGCTGCATCGGTCCGTGTGGGTAGCCATTGATCACCAGCGAGCACGTCCCGCAGATGCCCTCGCGGCAGTCGTGCTCGAAGGCGATGGGGTCCTCCTTGGAGCTGATGAGTTTCTCGTTGAGCACGTCGAGCATCTCCAGGAACGACATATGGTCGTTGACGCCATCGAGCTCGTAATTAACGAACTGTCCTTTCGGGAACTTGCCTCCCTGTCTCCAGACCTTCAGCTTCAGTTTCATGTTTTCCATGGCGGATTATTTGTAGGATCTGGTCTTCAGTTCCACATTTTCGAAAATCAGTTCTTCCTTGTGCAGGATGGGATCGTTATCGTCCCATTCCCAGGCGCTGACGTAGGCGTACTCGTCATCACGGCGCAGGGCCTCGCCGTCCTCGGTCTGGTATTCCTCACGGAAGTGACCGCCGCAGCGTTCGTTGCGGTCGAGGGCGTCGAGCATCATCAGTTCACCGAGTTCGAGGAAGTCGGCCACGCGCAGGGCCTTTTCCAGTTCGGGATTGTACTCCTTGATGCGGCCGGGGACGTACACATCGCTCCAGAACTCTTCACGGAGTTCGCGAATCATGCGGCGGCCCTTCTCCAGACCTTCGGCGTTGCGGGCCATGCCGCAGTACTCCCACATGATCTTGCCGAGTTCGCGGTGGAAGGTCTCCGGGGATTTGGAGCCGTCGATCGACATCAACTTATCGATGCGCGCCTGCGACTTGGCCTCGGCCTCCCTGAAGGCGGGACCATCGGGATCGACCATGGGGTTCCGTATCTCCTGGGAAAGGAATGTACCGATGGTATAGGGGAGTACGAAGTAGCCGTCAGCCAGTCCCTGCATCAGGGCGGAAGCACCGAGGCGGTTGGCGCCGTGATCGCTGAAATTGGCCTCGCCGATGGCGAAAAGGCCGGGGATGTTGGTCTGCAGGTTGTAGTCTACCCACAGTCCTCCCATGGTGTAGTGGACGGCGGGGTAGATCTTCATCGGCATGATGTAGGGATCCTCGCCGGTGATCTTCTCGTACATCTCGAAGAGGTTGCCGTACTTCTCTTCGATCATGCCCACGCCGAGTTCACGGATGCGGGCTTCGGTGGCGTTGTGTTCGTTCTGGCTGTGGGCTTTCGACTTGCCGTAGCGGTTGATGGCGGCGTCAAAGTCGAGGTACACGGCCAGGCCGGTGGGGCTCACGCCGAGGCCTTCGTCGCAGGCGGTTTTGGCCGCGCGGCTGGCTACGTCGCGGGGGACGAGGTTACCGAAGGCCGGGTAGCGGCGCTCGAGGTAGTAGTCGCGGTCGCCTTCCGGAATGTCGAGGCCGTTTTTGCGGCCTTCGCGGATGGCGGCGGCGTCCTCCTGCTTCCTGGGCACCCAGACGCGGCCGTCGTTGCGCAGCGATTCGGACATGAGGGTCAGCTTCGACTGGTACTCGCCGGATACCGGGATGCAGGTGGGGTGGATCTGGGTAAAGCACGGGTTGGCCATATAAGCCCCCTGCTTGACGGCCCGCCACGCGGCGGAACCGTTGGAGTTCATCGCGTTGGTGGAGAGGTAGAAGACGTTGCCGTAGCCGCCGGTACCGAGTACAACGGCGTGGGCCGCGTGGCGCTCGGTCTCTCCCGTGAGAAGGTTGCGGGCAATGATGCCACGGGCTTTGCCGTCCTGCATCACCAGGTCGATCATCTCGTGGCGGTTGAAGAGCTCGACGTTACCGAGGCTGATCTGCCGGCTGAGCGACTGGTAAGCTCCGAGGAGGAGTTGCTGGCCGGTCTGGCCACGGGCGTAAAAGGTGCGCGATACCTGCACGCCGCCGAAAGAGCGGTTGGCCAGGAGTCCGCCGTAATCGCGGGCGAAGGGTACGCCCTGGGCGACGGCCTGGTCGATGATGTTGACGCTGACCTCGGCCAGACGGTGCACGTTGGCTTCGCGGCTGCGGTAGTCACCGCCTTTGACGGTATCGTAGAAGAGGCGGTAGACGCTGTCTCCGTCGTTCTGGTAATTCTTGGCGGCGTTGATCCCTCCCTGGGCCGCGATGGAGTGGGCCCGGCGGGGACTGTCGTGAAAGGTGAAGACCTTCACCTTGTACCCGAGTTCGCCGAAGGTGGCGGCGGCGGCACCACCGGCCAGTCCGGTGCCCACGATAATTACCTCCAGGCGACGCTTGTTGTTAGGCGCGACCAGCGGCATGGAGGAGCGGTACTGCTTCCACTTATTGGAGAGCTCGCCGGGGGGTACGTTGGATTGGAATGGCATAATCTCAGGTTGAAGGGTTATTGCTGACGCAGAAACATAATGACCGGAATGACCGCGAAGCCAAACGGAATCAGCACGCTGAAGACGTAGCCCACCGCCTTGATCAGCGGGGTGTACTTCTTGTGGTTGAGGCCGAGGGTCTGGAAGGCCGACTGAAAGCCGTGCCAGAGGTGGAAGGCGATGAAGGCCATCGCTACCACGTAGAAGATCACGAAGCCGATGTTCTGGTACACCGTGGCGACGAGGGTGTAAAGGTCCCGGACCGGCTCCGAGTCGTAGGTGACCATGGCCACCTTGTCCAGCTTCATCTGTAGCCAGAACTGCGCCATGTGGATCACGATGAAGATCAGGATCACCGTTCCCAGTGAGCCCATCCAGATCGCGGACTTGCTGGCTCCGGCCGTACGGTCCACCTTGACGGCGTAGCGCTGGTTGCCCCGCGCCTTGCGGTTGTAGTAGGCAAGGGCGAGGCCCTGGACGGCGTGAATGATGATGAAGAGGTAGAGCCCGTAGCTGAGCGTCTTAATGACCGGGTTATGGGTCATGAAGTAGGCGTACTCATTAAAGGAGCGGCCTCCATCGGGCGCTAGAATCAACTGCAGGTTGCCCATCAGGTGAACCAGCAGGAAGGAGATCAGAAACAGGCCGGTGAGGGACATGATCACCTTCTTTCCGATGCTGGAGGTAAGGAATTTGGCGAACCAGGACGTCATATATTGTTCCGTTTTTGCGTAGGGCGGCAAAACTAACTGTAAATAATCAGAAAGCCCATAGGGTTGCCGGGGGCAGGGTAGGGGGTGGCTTGTTTAGATTCAGTCTAAAGAAAAGGCCCCGAAACCATCAGGTTACGGGGCCTTACTCTTTCAGGTTCTATAGCCTTAGGCGGTTGCCAGCTGGGCTTCGATTTTCTGCGAGAGGGCTTCCTTGGTGGCGAAGCCTACGTGCTTGTCTACTACTTCACCGTCCTTCAGGATCAGGATGGTGGGGATGTTACGGACGCCGTAGCGCTGGGTCAGTTCGGCATTCTCGTCGACGTCGACCTTGGCGATGAGGGCCTTGCCGTCGTATTCCTTCGACAGTTCCTCCACCACGGGGCCGATCATCTTACAGGGTCCGCACCATTCGGCCCAGAAGTCTACCAGAGTTATTCCTTTTTTTTCGAGCACTTCTTCCTTGAAGTTGCTGTCGGTCAGTTCAAAAGCCATTTTGCTTAAGTTTACGTTATACGTGCAAATCACACGATAATCAAACGCAGCAAGCCCTTCATGGTTGAGTCAGCCGGCCCGGCACCCGCCACCCCGGCCCCTCCCCGCAAGACCCTGCACCCGCGCCCCGCCGCCCTGCTGCCCCTGTTGGCACTCACCCTGATCACCCTGCTTCTGCGGGCCCTGCTACCGGCCTGTCAGATCGAAGCGCGCTTCAGCCGCGGATTCTTTCCGCTATTTCGGACGGCCTGGGATCACAGCCTCGGGCTCCTGCCATTTCCGCTCTTTTACCTATTCTGGGCGGGCGTAATCGTGGGTTTGGTCCGGGAAGGGTGGCGGTTCAGGCAATTGAGGAAAAGCTTTCCGAATGGTGGTCGCCGGTACGCTGTCTCCGCGGTAGGATACCGTTTTTTCAGCTTGTTACTCATCCTCTTGCTTTCCTTCCTGTGGTCGTGGGGCTTTAACTACGGAAGGGTTCCGGTGGAGGAGAGGATGAACTTTCCGGTATATGAGCCCGGTCTCGGGGAACTCCGGCAACGGGTGTATTCCACGGCGGAGGACTTGTCGCGTTCCCGCGCCGCGATCACCGCGGATACCCAGGCACTGGAGGCCGCACGCTTTCCGGTTGACCTCGAAGGGGGGGTGCGCACGCTGGTAGCCGCTGCGCTTGTACGGCACGGATACCCGGCTCCCGGTCGTCCGCGCGGATGGGCGCTTTGGCCGAAGGGGATCCTAATGCGCTTAGGCACCGCCGGAGTCTACTGGCCGTGGGCGGCCCAGGGTAACTACGATGCCGGCCTACATCCCCTGCAGCAGCCCGCCGTGCTGGCGCACGAACTGGCACACGCTTACGGTTTCGGCGATGAGGGTACGTGCTCCTTCTGGGCCTGGCTGGCCGCCGCCGAAGCCTCGGATCCCCTGTTGCGGTACACGCTGGAGCTGGCCTACTGGCGGCAGATCGCCGGCCTGCTGCGGTACGCCGATCCGGAAGGCTACCTGCGCTGGAGGCAGGAAAATCTCGACCCGGGGATTCGCAACGACTTGGAAGCTATCTACGCCAACGGAGCCCTGTACGAGGATATCGCCCCGGCGCTGCGCGATGCGACCTACACGGCCTACCTGAAGGCCCAGGGTATCCACGAAGGACTCCTCAATTACGGACGGGTGGTCAGACTGGTGGAGGGGTACCGGAAGCGGTTCACTCCGGAATCCTGATGCGCAACTCGGTGCTCCGCGCGCCGCCGGAACCGTACAGTCCCTTCGAACCCGCCACGATACGCCCGGCATCCACGCCGTAGCGGGCCAGTTCGGTCGCCACCAGTACGGCGCGGTCAAATCCAGTGCGGTAGGCATCGCCGGCGTCACTCCCCGTTTCATCGTGGGCCACGATGGTGAATTCCGCCATCGGATAGTTCTTCAGCGTCGCGCCCAGTCGACGCACGATCCGTTGCCCGGTCGTGCTCAGGGTGTTGGCATCCGCTAGCAGCAGGCTGCCGTCCAGGGTCAGTGCAATGCTGAAGGGGCCGGGGCGTTCCAGCACGTAACCGGTATCAGTGGCGGCGAGCAGGAGTTGCCGCAGCTCGTTGTGGATCTTGTCGGCGGTCACTACCGCATCGGCGGTGGGGTCGACCGGAGAGGTTCCCCGTGCCTGGCCGGGTTGCCGGTTCCGCATCTCGTCGATGCTCGCCAGGCTGCTCTCCCTGGCGGCCAGCTCCCGGGTGGCCTGCTCCAGTTCGGCCTCCCGTCGGTCCAGCTGGGCGCGGCGGTTGGCGAGTTCATTTTCCAGTCCGGCGGTGCCCCCGCCTCCGGCCGCCACGAGCTCTTCCTGTTGCTGCAGCAGGGCCTCGTAGCGTTCCTGTAGCTCGTCGACCTGGGCCTTGAGTACGAGATTCGTAGCCGTTAGCTGCTCGATCTGACGGACCAGTCCACCCTGAGTTCGCAGGTCCTCCTGCAGGGAGTCGCGGTTGGTGCGGGTGTGGGCATTCGCCAGGCTGTCGGCGCGGACCATCCGGTCGCGGTAATCGTCGCGCTCGGCCGCCAGGGCATCAAACTGGGATTTAGGCACGCAGGACGCCAGCAGGGTGAGCAGCAGGGCGGCGTAAAGAAGTCGGGATAGGTTGGTCATAGGGACTAGTTGCGGTCCAGCTGGACGGTGAAGCCCTGGATCCGGTACC
>JBGTHX010000148.1:0-4995 GCA_041746055.1 Lewinella sp.
CCGGCAAGGGGCGATCAATTAGTTAAACAGGTAGGGAGATAGGTACAGTCTACGGTGTAGAAGCAAAATCGCGGTAAACCCGCAATACTGCCCGGCCCTGGATTGATGACCAACCGGCCTGTGTTGTTTGGGGTATATCAAAAAGCCACCAGTGTTCCGATGATCATCATCGGTTTGGTGTAGGATAGAATACCTGAAGTCGGATTATGTTCTTATTCCTGCCACAAATATAGGCATATTGGAATGAAAAGGAAAAATCAATGATTCCTGCGGTCTTCGCCCCAGTTCAATTTCCCCCTCAGGGTATCCATAAAGGTGATATCCGGCAATTTAACCAGCTCAATACCGAAGTCGTTTTTACGCACCGCCAGTTCGTGTACGGCGGTTACCGTCTCAAAGCGGCTGTCTAGGGTAGAGAGGAAATTATCCGCTCTCCCCTCGATCTGGAAACTGATAATTGCATCGTCGCTGATCACGATCGGCCGCACGTTCAGGTTATGGGGGGCTACCGGGGTGACCACGAAATTGCCGCTGCCGGGGAATATGATCGGCCCGCCACAACTCAGGCTGTAGCCCGTACTTCCCGTCGGGGTGGCTACGATGATACCGTCCGCCCAGTAACTATTCAGATAGGCCCCGTTGATATAGGTGTGTATCGTGATCATCGACGAGGTATCCCGTTTCAGCAGGGTGAAGTCGTTCAGCGCGTAGGGACTATCGCCGAATATGGGCAGGTTACTCTCCAGATATAACATATCCCGCTTCTCGGTTTCGAAGCGGCCCTTGGCCAGTAAGCGCAGCGCATCCCGCATCTTGGTTTTCTCCACGCGGGCGAGAAATCCCAGTCGGCCGAGGTTGATACCCAGTACCGGAATATTGAAATCACGGATCATCAGGATCGCGCTGAGAATGGTCCCGTCACCGCCCAGGGTGATGACCATATCAAATTTCTTGATCCGGAAATCGATATGGCTTTCGAATATACCTACGTCCTTGCTGAAGTGGATATGGGGCCTAATCTGCTCCAGGTAAGGCCCGTATACGTAGGTAGAAAACTGTTCCGACGCCAGCAGGTCGAACAGTTCCTGAACGTGCTCGCGGTCCGCTTCCTTGAATACCTGACTGTAAATGACTACCTGCATAATTGGGTACGACTGAGTAGGGTACGTAGCTACAAGGTTACGAAATCTTAGGCGGCGGACTTAACCGGCTGGAGGATGTACGGCCAGTAACTGGTCCACGATCGCGGCGGTTGCCAGGTCCCAGCTATACCGCTGCCGCTGCTCGTACCCCGCCGCGACCAGGCGTTCCGCCAGCCCGGCTTCCCCCGCGATGCGCACGAGGGCTTCCGCGATGGAGCTTACACTCAGGGGGTCCGCCAGTAGCGCGGCCGGTCCCGCCACCTCGGGCAGGCTGCTGCGGTTACTCGTCACGATGGGGACCCCGGCGTACATCGCCTCCAGCAGGGGAACCCCGAAGCCTTCACTGAGGCTCGGATATACCAATGCTAGGGAGGAGGCCAGTACGCTGACGAGCTCGCTCTCCTCCAGGTAGCCCAGGAAATGTATGTCCTCCCGGTAGGGGCTGTCCGCATAGGCCGCGCGAATTTCCCCGGTCTGCCAGGCCATCCTTCCCCCGAGGAGTAATTTGACCCGGTCGGGATTCCGCTGCCGGAACTCCCCATACGCCCGGATCAGCCGCGCCACGTTCTTGCGCGGATGAATGGCCCCGACGTAAAAGAAGTAGGGAAAGCCACCCGAATATTTACTTTTGACCCCTTCCCGATCGGTGCGGGAGAGGGGACGGAATTCGGGTCTTACCCCATTACAACTGACGGATATCTTATCGGTGGCGGTACCGTAGGTCCGTATTATATCCTCCTTTACGTATTGGGAGACGGTCAGGATGCGATCGGCCCGGTCAAGAAAGCGGGGGATATATTTATCGTAATAGCGGCGTACGCGCCCCGGGATCTCATCCGGATAATGTACGTGGGCGATATCGTGCAGGACCATCACCTGCGGTGTTCCGGTACGGAGACTGCAGTACCCATCCAGGTGCAACAGTATATCTGCACCCCAGCGACTTACGGCACGCGGCAGGCTATAATCGAACCAGATTTTCCACAGCAGGGGGTCCCGCGCCGGAGGGGGTACCACAACGCCCCGTACGCGGGGGTGGGCGGCAAGCGCAGGATCGAAGGGCCGGTCGAAGCAGAATAGAAAATCTGCGCCGGGTATAGCAGCTGGCAGGCGGCGGCAGACTTCCCGGGTGAAGTAGCCGATGCCCTCGAGTTTGCCGGGCAGCAGGAAGCGGGTATTGACCGCTATCCTCACCGGTGGGGAGGAGTATCCGGGCGGGTGAACACGATATTGTCTGAATCGAGCTGATGATCCGCGAGGTAACGGTCCACCTGGTCTACGGGCCGTATATGGCCCGCACCGTCAATACAGTTTGTCCGGTAGCCCAGCCCGTTCAGGGTGGTTTCCGCCTCTCGGTGTACCCGGTTGTCGCGCTCCTCCGCCAGGTATTCCATGGCGATGGCCGGAGAATTGGTCTCGAGGTATTCCACCAGTCCGGATATGACCCGGTATTCCGCCCCCTCTACATCGATCTTGATGATATCGGGAGCAATATGCTGGTCGCGTAGAAAGTCGGACAATTTCACCGCGGCTACCCGGACCACCCGCGGCGCGTTGCCTTCATACCAGCTTTCCCCGGCGTAGCGATCCGCCTCAAGGGTGTTGTATTCCGCGTATAGATTCGGGAATTCCAGCAATTCGATCTCTCCGGCCGCGTCGGAAACGGCCCGGTGCCAGGCCTCCATATTGTCGGCGGTGGTATTTGCCCGCAAGACGGCATAGGTGGCCGGAGCGGCCTCGAAGGCCACTACCCTTCCCGTTTCCCCTACGCAACGGGCCGCCAGCTGGGAGAAGTATCCGTAGTGCGCGCCGACGTCGAGGAAGGTGTTCCCCCGCTCCAGGTGGCGGATCAGGTAGCGGGCCAGACGCAGCTCGGAATCGTGGGTTTTGCCGCCCGTGAGGAACAGGTCCATACCGGAAGGCAGCATCACGCGGAGCGGATGGCCGAAGAAGGTATGACATCCCACGGTGATCGCGCGGTGGGTGAACGGATACACCAGGTTACGGAATATCTGGGCTGCGGGGTACGCCAATGGACGGTGCGCCAAACGTCGCCAACGGGTGGCGGCGGCCAGTTTCGCCACCCCGTCCAGTCCGCGTAATAAGATTTCTCGGTCCTCCACCTCAGAAACTGAAATTGAAGTTCAGGTAGATCCCGTCTTCTCCCAGGTGATTCCGATTGTACTGGATTCCTCCGACCATATCGTAGTAGAGCACGAAATCGAGGCTGGCCCCGAAGCCGGTGAGGAGGTGGTTATTCAGCTCGTTTGAACTATCCACGAAGGGGGCATTAGCGATCCCCTGGTTAAACTGGAGGGATATCAGCATACGTAAGGGAATATACCGGAAAGCATCGATGAAGACCAGCTTGCCGAGATCCAGATTGGTACTGAATAACTCCCGCCGCACGCCGGCCCGCCAGATCAACATATCCAACCCGTCTACCACGTAGAACTGGTAACCCGTCAGTCCGTTGCTGCCGAATCCGATGGCCCGGTTCTCGAGGAAGGGCTGTCGCGTTCGGATAAGGCTGTACTTCCCCGCCAGCCCGTAGTTGAAGGAATATTTTTTCCCGAAGGGCACGAAGCGGCGGTAATCGGCGTGCACCTCCAGGCCGTCGCGCTCCCCGTAGATACCGATGCCGTCCTTCGCGATCCCCGCACTGAAGTACTTCCCCTTCCAGGGATAGTTACGCACGTCGCGGCGGTCGTTCTGAAAGTCGTAGGAAACACGGAAGAAGCGTTGGCTGGAGCGGCCGCCCCCGTAGAAGTCGGGGTTCAGCACCTCAGCAATGGTATCCGCCACCCGGCTCATCTGCCAGCCCAATTGCAGCAGGTGGGACACGTAGATCTTCCGCCGGTACACCAGCCCGAGGTTGACCCCCATGCGACGGTACACGAAGGAATCAGGATCGGAGTAGAATTCCTGCTGGTTGTTGCGGGTGAGGAAATTCTGCTCCCGCCGCCGCAGCATACTGAAGTCGACCTGGGCGCCGATGGACCCGGCCCGGTTCAGGTAGGGCAGGCCGTAACTGGCCTCCATGGCCCGTGTGTAGCCGGTGGTAAAACCCAGTTTCAGGCGGTCCCGCCGGCCGGTGAAGTTGGAGTAGGTCAGCTTGCCCCCAACGTTGACGCGGTCGAGCGAGCGGTCCTGCTCGTTCCACCAGACGTTGAAGTTGCGGTCCGCCAATTCGAAGACCGGCACCGGGTAGATGTACCAGGTCTCCCGCATATTCACCACGACGGTGGTATGCCCCTGTTGGGCGGCCACCGTGTCGTACGCCATGTCGATACTAGCGAATAGGCCAGTGTTCATCAGGTTGTTGTAGCTACGCCCTACTTCGAACTCCAGCTCCGCCAGGGCGATCAGGTCCCCCCGGCCAAAGGTCATCTCCCGGAAGACCACCCGCGGCCTGGTCTTCTGGTGACCCACCAGCACTACCTCGTCGATCAGGACGGAATCGGCTACGCCCGCCCGGCACAGCACGGGAAGCCACATCCAGAGGACAAGCAGGAAGAGTTGCTTCAAGGGTAAAGTATTGGCCGATCGTGCACGGTAGGACGTAAGATAGCAGGCGGTAAGCCCCGGCAAGAACGGAATTTAGCGGCGCATCTTTTGTCCAATCACTTGCGCTTACTCAGATACACGCCCAGCAGCACCAGCGCGATCGCCGGCAACTGCCAGGCGGAGAAGCCCTCCAGGTCCAGCAGGCCCCACGTCAGTGCTACCAGAGGGATGAGGTAACTGACCGTACTGGCAAATACCGCCCCGTTTCGCTGCACCAACCGGAAGAAGACGAAACTCGCGCTTACCGTACTGCCCAGCGCCAGCACCGCCACGTAGCCCAGCACCC
>JBGTHX010000149.1:0-6979 GCA_041746055.1 Lewinella sp.
AGTATACTATTTCCACTCAATTCACTCAAATAATTATATAATGGCGAATTTTAAAAAGGAATTAAAGGCGGTTATGGCGCGGTTTGACGCGGCCCATGATGCCTTCACCGAGGGTACCACCCTCCAGCAGAAGAACAAGAAGAAGCTCAAATCCGCTAAGGCCAAGATCAGAAGCCTCGAGGAAAAGATCGCTAGCCTGGAGCAGCAACTGAAGGTGATCAAGGATGATCACACCACGATCATGTCCAGCGCCGATACTACGGAGACGACTCCGAAAAAAGCTTCCTCGAAGCGCACCGGCTCCCGCCGCTCGTCTTCCAAGAAGGCCGCTGAAAGCCCCACCGACGTGTCGGCCGAGGAAATGGCCGAAGCCGTGAGCGAAGCTCCCGACACCGTCAGTGAAGCCGCCGCCGAAACGCCGCAGCCCCGCCGTGGTCGTCCCCGCAAAACCACCGGTGCCGCCAAGGCCGCCCGCAAGAGCGCCTCAGCCAAGGAGAAAGCCCCCGCAAAGGATAAGGCTACCGCTAAGGCAAAAGCTCCGGCCAAGGCCAAGGGTACCCGCGGTCGCGGTCGGCCCTCCACCAAGCCCGCGCAGAGCGAACTGACCAAGATCCACGGCGTAGGTGCCACCATGGCCAAGCGCTTTGAGGAAGCCGGCGTCAATACCGTGGACGCCTTTGCCAATCTCTCCGACGATGCTATGAGCGAAGTCCTGCAGCAGTGCGGGCCCCGCTACCGCAACGCCGACCACGAGAAGATGGAAAGCTACCGCCAGGCGGCCCGCGAGACCCTCGCCGCGTAACCGGCACCCGCCCCACCGGCATAAAGAAACCGCCGTCCGAATTGCTTCGGACGGCGGTTTCTTATTCGGTGTAGTAAGCCTATTTAGCGTCCGTGTAGCGCCTGCTTACTTCATCCCAGTTGATGACCTGGAAAAAGGCGTCTACGTAGTCGGGGCGCCGGTTCTGGTAGTTGAGGTAGTAGGCGTGCTCCCAAACGTCGAGGCCCAGGATGGGGGTGCCGCGTTCGCTGGCTACGTCCATCAGGGGGTTATCCTGGTTGGGGGTAGAGGTGATGGCCAGTTGTCCGTCGTTCTTCACGATGAGCCAGGCCCAGCCGGAACCGAATCGTCCGCCAGCCGCAGTGGAGAATTTCTCCTTAAAAGCGTCGAAGCTGCCGAAGGCCTTGTCGATGGCGCTGGCCAGCTCACCGCTCGCCTTTCCGCCACCGTTGGGGCTCATCACTTTCCAGAAGAGGCTGTGGTTATAAAAGCCACCGCCGTTGTTCCGTACCGCGGCGTCGGCGGAACCGACGTTGGCCAGGATGTCTTCAATCTTCTTATCCGCAAGGCTGGTTCCCTCGATGGCGGCATTCAGTTTGCTCGTGTAGCCTCCGTGGTGCTTGTCATGGTGGATCTCCATCGTACGGGCATCGATGTGGGGCTCGAGGGCGTCGTTGGCGTAGGGTAAATCGGGGAGGGTAAACATAGTGGTATGGTTTGATAGTAAATAAAAAAGCCCCGCTGACGGGGCGGAAGCATGCGGTCGCAGCTCCCACCTTGTGAACGTGGCACGGCTTCAGGGGTTGACTCGGTGGCGGGGGTTGCCGCCTAGATCGTAAAGATGAAGTAAAGGAGGAGGTAAGTCAGCGTCAGCCAAAATCCCATCCTTACGTATTCGCGTTTCATGATCGTTGGGGTAATGGCAAGCCTGTTCCCTGCCCTTTATCCAATCTAACCCAGGGAATTATACCCAGGTTCGGCCCCGCGAAGGAGCGCTGCGGGTCGGGTTAAGGGGGGAAATCAGGTTTAATGAGCCGGTAGGTCTACGTAAATTTGCTATATGAATGCTCGCCCCGTAAAGTATATCTGTATCCACGGCCACTTCTACCAGCCCCCCCGGGAGAATGCCTGGCTGGAAACCATCGAGATTCAGGACAGCGCCGCCCCCTTTCACGACTGGAACGAGCGCATCAATGAGGAGTGCTACGCACCCAACGCCACGGCCCGGGTACTCGACGACGGACAGCTGATCCGGGAGATCTCCAATAACTACGCCCGCATCAGCTGGAATATGGGACCCACCCTGCTCTCCTGGCTGGAGGTGCACGACCCGGCGACCTACCGGCGGATCCAGCAGGCCGATGAACTGAGCCGCGACAACTTCGGCGGCCACGGTTCCGCCGTCGCCCAGAGCTACAACCACATCATCATGCCGCTGGCGAACGCCCGCGACCGCCAGACCCAGATTCGCTGGGGCATCGCCGATTTCGAGCACCGCTTCGGGCGCAAACCCGAGGGGATGTGGCTCGCCGAAACCGCCATCAGCACCGAATGTCTTGAAGACCTGGTCGACAACGGCATCGTCTACACCATCCTCGCACCGCGGCAGTGCCGGTCGGTCCGCCACGCCGGGGAAGAGCACTGGCAAGACGTTCACGGGGGAGTGGACCCGCGCCGCCCCTACCGCTGCGTGCTGCCGAGTGGGCGCAGCATCGCCCTTTTCTTCTACGACGGCGACGTGGCCAAGGCCGTAGCCTTCGAAGGCCTCCTCAACGACGGCCGCTACCTGGCCGATAAACTCAAGACCAGCCTCGACCGCAATGGGGAGGTGCAGCTCGCCCATATCGCCACGGACGGCGAGAGCTACGGCCACCACCACGCCAAGGGTGAAATGGCCCTTGCCGCCTGCCTGGAGGAGATCGACCGCAACCCGGACTTTACGTTGATCAACTACGGGCAATTTCTGGAGCTTCATCCGCCCACCTGGGAAGCACGCATCCACCAGAACAGTTCCTGGTCGTGTGTCCACGGCGTCGAACGGTGGCGCAGTGACTGCGGCTGTGAGACCGGCGGAGGGCCGGGTTGGCACCAGCGCTGGCGGGCTCCCCTGCGCGCCGCCCTGGACGAGGTACGCGACCGCCTGGCCGAGGTCTTCGAAAGCGAGGGGAAGCAACTGTTCACCAACTGTTGGGAAGCCCGCGACGCATACATTGATCTGGTCCTCGACCGGTCTGGAGGCAGAGCCGTGACCTTCCTCGCCGAGTGGACCCGCCTGCCGGAAGTTTCCCCCGAGAACCGGGTACGGATGCTGCGCCTGCTTGAAATGCAGCGCCATGCCATGCTGATGTACACCAGCTGTGCCTGGTTCTTTAACGAAGTTACCGGCATTGAGACCCTGCAGGTACTGCAGTACGCCAACCGTGCCCTGCACCTCTGTGAGGTGCTTACCGGCAATAACTACCACCCCGACTTCGTCCGTCGCCTGGAAGATATCGAAAGCAACGTGCTGCCCAACGCGGCGGTCGCCTACCGCGAAACCGTCATCCCCGCGCGGGTGGGTCTGGTCCGCGTCGGCATGCACTTCGCGGCGTCCAGTCTCTTCGAGGAAGACCCCGCCCAACTCAAACTGTACAATTACCGCAGCCAGGTCCAACGCCTCCGCCAGGTACGGGCGGGCGCCTTCCGGCTTTCCGCGGGCCGCATGACCATTCTGTCCAGCATCACCTCGAGCAGCTCCGATTTCAGCTTCGCCGTACTCTACCTGGGACAGCAGGCCATGATCGGGGAGATCAGCCAGGACATGGACATGGAGGATTTCGACGCGCTCCTCCCCGAGCTCGAGCGGCAGTTCCGGGTCGGCCACATCAGCGAGGTCATCAACCTGATGAAGGAGAACTTCAGCGGTCCCAGCTTCTCCATCTGGCACCTCTTCCGCGACGAAAAGCGCAAGATCCTGATGGAAATGACCGACCGCACCCTGGAGATCGCGGCGGCCAACTTCTCGGACGTTTACTACGACAACTACCAGCTGATGAGCACCATGCGGGCCAATGACCTGCCGCTGCCCGACAGCTACGTGGCTTCCATCAATTTCACCATGCACCGGCGCGTACTGGACCTGCTTACCGGCGATACCCGGTCGGATCTGCCACGCCTCGACCGCATCGCGACCGACCACAAGCACTGGAACCACACCTGGAAGGATACCGCCAAGCTCGACAACGCGGCGGAACAACGGGCCCTGGCGCTCGTCACCCAGGCCTTCGACCAGCCGAACCTCTGGGAGTGGACGGAAAAACTGGTGGAAGCGCTGCGAACCATCGACCTTACGCCCAACTTCTACCGGGCCCAGACGGCCTTCATGGATCGCTGGTCAGCCCGCTACGCGGATTCCCTCACGCTGGAGCAACTCCGCGCCGGACTTTCACTGGCCCGTCAGCTGGAGTTGCAGATCGGCTTCCAGCCCCGCCCGGAGTCCCCCACCGAGGAACCCAGCCTGGTCCTGAACTGATGTGCGGCACTAAAGGGTATCTTGGCGGCTGCACCGTTCAACCGACCCCTTATGACCCTACCCAACGATCTAGTATTCTTCGACCTGGAGGCCACCGGCCTTAACCTGACCCAGGACCGCATTGTCCAGATCGCGCTGATCAAGTTGTTCGCGGACGGTCGTCCGCAGGAGGAGTTGGAGATGAAGATCAATCCCACTATCCCGGTGGGGGAGGAGGCCGCGGCCATTCACGGCCTGACGAATGAGGACCTGAATGACGCCCCGATCTTTCGCGACGTTGCCGGCAAACTGTACGAGTTCATTGGGTCCGCCGACCTGGCGGGTTACAACAGCAACCGCTTCGACGTGCCCATGCTCCAGGAGGAGTTCTACCGGGCGGGTTACTTCCTCGATACCGGCAGCCGCCGGCTGATCGACGCCCAGCACATCTTTTATCAGATGGAACCGCGGACCCTTTCCGCCGCCCTGAAATTCTACGCCGGCAAGGATATGTCCGACGCCCACGATGCGCTCGCCGATGTGCGCGCTACGGTAGACGTCTTCCAGGGGCAGCTGGACCGCTACGCGGGGAGCACTTTCGAAAAGGAGGACGGCACCGTCATCGAACCCTTCACCGATATCGATACCATCGCGGAGTTCTGCCGCGACGACCGTTTCCTCGACGCCACCCGCCGCATCAAGCGCGGTCCTAATGGTATTCCCGTCTTCAATTTTGGCAAACACGCCGGTAAGCCCGTGGCGGAGGTATTCGCCCGGGAGCCCAGCTACCTGAAGTGGATTCTCGATAAGGATTTCACCACCGAAGTCAAAGCCCTGGTACAGGCTATCGACGAGCAGCGGAGGAAGGGATAGCGGAGCTTACTCCTGGTCGAATCCGGAGCCGTGGCCGTAGCCTCCCTTGCTCTTGTCGACGTTCTTCAGATCGTCCCCGTCATCGTCATCCTTGGAAACGTCCTTCTTGGGAGTGGCTGCGGGCGATTTCTTGTCCTTCTTATCGTCGGCGAGGAGGGGCATCTGGGTCTTACTGTCGAAAATCCGGTACTGGAGTGGTTCGTGGTTGAAGCGCATGGCTGAGGGCTTTGGTTACCGGTTCAAACCCCGGCCGGGGAGACAGGTTCGGTCCGTACGAAGCACGCAAACGTCTGATGACGCTATCGACAACCGTACTACCGACTACCGTACCAGAGTACTAAAAGTGGGCCCAGTAGGATTTGAACCTACGACCAACGGATTATGAGTCCGCTGCTCTAACCGCTGAGCTCTGGGCCCGGAAAGAAGGGGTAAAGGTACGGTGGTACCGGGGTTTTTTGGTAGTGTGGAACTCCAGTACTACCAGACTAACGCGCTACACTACTGATCACCCGTACAGCTCCAGAATTACCTGCTCCGCTGAGTGGCCGAGCTTCAGGAGGCGTTCCCGGGCCTCGTCCACCATCTGGCTCCAGCCGCAGAGGTAGAACCGCAGGTCGGGGCGGGGGGTGGGGTAGTCGCGTTCGTATACCTGGTGAACGTAGCCGGGGAGCGTCTCGAAGGCTGATGCCTGATCCGTTTCCTCCCGGCTCAGGGTCACGGTGTAGGTGAAATTCGGGTGCTTCAGGGCCAGGGCGGCCAGTTCCTCGCGGTAGAGGATATCCTCCGCCCGCCGGCAGCCGAAGATGAGATGGAAGCGGCGGCTTTCCCGCGGGAGGCGCTCCTGCAGCATGGCCCGGAAGGGGGCTATGCCGGTACCGGTACAGACCATGACCACGTCAAAATCCAGGGGGCGGTCGGGGAGGGTGAAGACGCCGCCGGGTTCCTTAGTCAGCAGCTCGGTGCCTACGCCGGTTTCCTCGAAGAGCCAGGTGCTTCCCTTTCCCCCGGGGAGGTGTACCACACACAGTTCGGCTTCATTGCTGCCGTCCGGGGCCGCGGCGATGGAGTAGCTCCGCCACCGTTCGCGCCGGCGTTCGCTGATGGGCAGGTCGAGGGTGAGGAACTGCCCGGGCCGGTAGTCCAGACGGTCCAGCTCGGGTACCGCCACCCAGAAGCTGCGCACGGTGGGCGTACGCTGCTCGATGCGGGTGATCACGGCTTCCTTCCACTTACTCATAGCACCATTTCATTGTAGGGGATAACGGTGTCGCAACCGCGTTCGTTGAAGTAGGCCCGCGTCTTTTCGGGGGCCTGCTCGGAGATCGCCCAGATGAAGTCTCCGCCCCACGCTCCCAGGCTTTTGATAGCTCCCTCGAAGTCGGCGAAGAGCTCGTCCTTCACGGGCGTAAGGCCGAGATGATCGGCCACCAGGCGCTCGAATTCCGTGGCGATGCGGGCGGCGGCGCGCAGGTGCGGGGCCTGCAGGAATAGCCGGGGGAGTTGCCCCGCCTCCCAGAGCGTTTCTTCGTCGATATCGGAAGTATGGTAACGCTCCACCGCCTCGCGGCTGTTCTGCTTGCGGTTGCGGTGTACGAAGCAGGTGGTGGCGAGCCAGTCGGGCTGCCAGTCGATGGCGTTGACGTAGGGGTCGGTCCCGTCGCGGCGGTAGAGGATCGGTCCCTCCGCCGCGGCGCAGGCCAGGTCGTAGCCGCTGCCGCCGAAGGTGGCCTCCAGCAAGGCGTAGGGATTTACCTCCAGCCACTCCCCGAGAAACCAGACCAGCGTAGAGCTGCTGCCCAGACCCCACGCGGGGTCGAACTCGAGGGTGCAGTGTA
>JBGTHX010000150.1:0-2134 GCA_041746055.1 Lewinella sp.
TCCGACCAATTGTCCGGACGTACCCAACGCCATCCTCAACCCCCGCGACACCTGGCGCAACGAGGAGCAGTACGACGAGGCGGCCAAAAAGCTGGCCGATCTCTTCCACCGCAACTTTGCCGCCTATGCCGACGAGGCGGATAAGGGCATCATCAGCGCCGGTCCGGAATAAGTCTCAGTCTTCGTCTACCCGGAGGTCGCGGTCGTAGACCGGCGGCAGGTTCGGCCGGTCCCGCAACAAGGCGGCGACCTCCTCCGGCACCCTTCGTTTCCAGCGCCGGTGGCTCCACAGCCACGGCGCTGGCTCACGCCGGATCTCGTGCTCCAGCCGGCGCGCGAAGGCCTCGGTGATAAAGCCCGGAGGCGTAGACCGTGGATCGTCGGTAATGCGGATGAGCTTCGCGGTGTAATGGCCGCGCGACTGACGGCGTAGACTCATGTAGTAGACCGGCCGGTCGTACCGTACCGCGTAGCGCTCGGGCCCGGCCAAAAAGCCGGTGGTCTGATCGAGAAATTTGGTCCAGTGCAGCTTTTCCCAGCGGTCGTTGCTCGGGGACTGATCCGCTACGAAGAACTCGACCATCGGCCGTTCGGGGGGGTGATCGTAGTACTCCTGCAGCCGCCGACGCGAGATGATATCGACGCCCATACGCCCCCGGTTCCCCTTGATGAGCGTGTCCATCGCCGGATTCTTGAGGGGGGAGTAGATAGCCATCAGTCCAAAACCGGCCAGCTGGGAGGGAAACCCCATTCCGGCCATTTCCCAGTTGGCGTAGTGGCCGCCGTAGGCGATATAGCTGCGGCCGGCGCGGCGAAGGTGGTCCACGGCTTCCGGATTGAGGACCCGGCACCTGCGCACCGCCGCCGCCTCGCTGATGCTGAAGAGTTTGATGCTCTCGGCGATGCTGTCGAAGAAGTAATCGTAGGCGTCGCGTAGGGTGCGCTCTACCTGCTCGGCGCTATATTCCGGAAAGG
Source organism: Lewinella sp. (assembly GCA_041746055.1). Taxonomy (GTDB): domain Bacteria; phylum Bacteroidota; class Bacteroidia; order Chitinophagales; family Saprospiraceae; genus Neolewinella. Next base: position 976 of record JBGTHX010000150.1, read on the forward strand.
ACCTGCGAAGGTTGTCGCGGACCACCTTTTCGCGGTAGTGAATGAAGGTGCGGTTCAGCCAGTTAAGCCCGGCACCGATGCCGTACAGTACGCCGAGGGGAAGGTAACTGAGGGGCAGCAGGACCAAGTAGTACAGTAAAAATGCCAAGGCGCGGGAACTCAGGACTTGGGCCGCAGAGCCTCCAGCCGGCGCCGGACCTGGGTGAGGCTGTCGATGATCTCCTGCTTGGAGGTATCGGGGGCAGTGCCCGTCGCGATCTCCCGCCGCGCGCCCTCCAGCGTGAAGCCGCGCTCGCGTACGAGGTGGTAGACCTCCCGCAGCTGGCGGATATTCTCCTTGGTGAAGCGGCGGTCGCCCCGGCTGTTCTTGTTGGGCTTGATGTGGCTGAACTCGTTCTCCCAGAAGCGGATCAGGGAGGTGTTGACCTCCAACTTCTTGGCCACCTCGCCGATGGAGTAATAGCGCTTCAGGTCGTCGTCTTGGTCGTTGGTCGGCATGGTGGGTGGCGGCTGGTTGAGCGGGAAAAGTACGACCTTTTGGCTTATCCTTACCTTCCCGCCGTGCGCCTGCCCCGCTTCATCCGCCCCTTCGGACCGGCCGCGCTCCTTCTGGAGTGGGAGACGAGGATCGACCCCGCTATCAGCCGGGGAGTGCACGCCTACGCCGCTGCGCTCGCGGAATGGCCGGGCGTAGTGGAGTGCGTGCCCTCCTACTCCTCCCTGCTGCTCGCCTTCGATCCTGCGCTCACCGGTGCGGAAGTATTGCGGGAAGCGGTCTACACCCTGCGCCCGGAGGAAGGAATCGACCCCACCCGCGTGGGGCACCGGGTCCCGGTGCTGTACGGGGGAGACGCGGGCCCGGACCTGAAGGACGTGGCTAATTTCGCGGGACGCTCGCCCGAAGCCGTGATCGCGTCTCATTGCGCGCCGGAATACCTCGTGTACCTGGTGGGATTTCAACCGGGTTTCTCGTTCCTCGGCCCCACCGAAGCGGCCCTCACCGTCGCGCGTCACGTGCAACCGCGCCCCAGCGTTCCCGCGGGTAGCGTGGGACTGGCCGGCCGGCAGACGGGTATTTACCCGGGAGGGAGCCCCGGCGGGTGGCAACTCATCGGGCGCTGCCCCTGGCCGGTGCTGGACGGGGCGGGTCAGCCGCGCT
>JBGTHX010000151.1:0-15926 GCA_041746055.1 Lewinella sp.
TGCACACCACCGTCGAAATGGCAGCCAAGAGCGACGTGGAGGGGGTGATCGAGCTGATCCTGCAGACCCTGACGCGGATCGAGGACGGCATGAGCTTCAACTACTTCGAGGTGTAATCCGCTACCCCCGCCGCCATGCGCAATCCCCTACTGAACTGGCTCTTTTACGGCCATGGCTGGATTGCGCTGGCGGCGGCGGCCCTCGGGTGGCAGTCTACCTACCTGAGTACCGGCGATGCCGCAGGGCACGCCTGCCACGCCTTCGTGTTCTTCGCTACCCTGTCGGTGTATACGCTGCACCGATTACTCAGCTACCGCCGAGCGGGTGGACTGCCCGACGGACGGCGCTACCGCGTGGTTGCCCTGCACCCACGGGCCTCCCTGATAGAGGGTGCCGTGAGTTTCCTCCTCGCCCTCGGACTGGCGCTGCAGTTTCCGGTCCGGTCCTTTTGGCCGGTGGTCCTCGCCCTGCCCTTCACTTTTTTCTACCTCATCCCGCTCTACCCCGGCGGGCCGCGGCTCCGTGACCTGCCCTTCCTGAAGGTGGTATGGGTGGCTGTGGCGTGGACCTTCATGACGGACCTCTTCCCCGCCTATTCCCTCGGCGCCCGCCCCTCGGAGGTGATCCTGCGGTTCTGCTTCACGCTGTCCGTAGCCCTGCTCTTCGACCTGCGCGACGTGCAGCTCGACCGCCGGCAGGGCACGCGCACCCTGGCCGGCACCCATCCCGGACTGAACCGCTGGCTGGCGCTAAGCCTGCTGGCGGGCTGCGCGGTCACCTCCTTCCTGCGCTACCACTTCGAGGCCGGGGCCGGATTGGGGATCGCCTACGCGGCGGCGGCCGTCATCGCTTGGTACACTACGCCCGAACGGGGGGAGGACTTCTACGCCACCGCGGTGAACGGGATGCTGTTTCTGCCACCCTTGGGGGTGCTGCTCTTCGACTAAACCCTCCCTCAGGCCTTCAGTGCCCCCTTCGCGATCAGGGCCGCGCCGTAGGCCGATGCCTGGGGCGTGTGGGCGATCTCTACGTGGCGACCGCTGCGGCGGGCCAGCAGGTCCACCCAGGCGCGCGAGCGGGTAAAACCGCCGCTGGCGTAGATCACCTCCGAGGGGCAGGTGGCGTCCTCCACCTGCCGGAGGATCTCGATGATGTTGTCGGTGACCCCGAGCACTACCGCCCGCGCCAAATCGGTGGCCGTATGGGAGCCACGCAGCCCCTCGAAGGCGGCCGTGGCGAGGGCATCCCAGATGGGGGCCCGCTCCCCGTTCAGGTAGGGTCGGAAGCGGAGATCGGAGTCCGGAGCAGCTATGGCGGCCTCGATCATCTCGCCGATGCTGCCGAAGTGGCCGCGGAGCAGGTCGTAGGTCCACTCGATCACCTTGCCGCCGTTGTTGGTGGCCCCGCCGAGGACGGCATAGTCGTCAAACAGCAGGTAGTTGAAGAGTTGGTGGTCGTTCCGGGAATCGATGCCCCGGTGGGTGGCGCGTACCGCCCCGCTGGTGCCGATCGTGAGCGACACCTTCCCGGGTTCCAGCAGGCCGCTGCCGAGGTTGGCCAGGCAACCGTCGGAGCCGCCGATGAAGAGGGGGAGATCAACGGTACCGAGCCGTTCGGCGACTTCCGGTCGCCAGCTCAACCGGTGTACGGCGGGTACGACCCGCGGCAGGGTAAGTGGCAACGCCGAGCCGTTGCCGGCCAGCCGGAGCGCCTCCTCGTCCCAGTTACGGTCGGCCAGGTTCAGCAGGCCGGTGGCGCTGGCGAGCTGCTCGTCGAGCAGGAGGCCGTCGGTGGTCCAGCGGTCCACGAGGTAGGATTTGAGGTCGCTGAGGTACACGGCACCGGCCAGTCGGTCGGGATGGCGGGCCGACAGCCAGCGCAGTTTCACCAGGGGCGACATGGGGTGCACGGGCGTGCCGGTGCGGTGGAGCAGGCGTTGGCGGAGGCCGGGGTCGAAGTCCTCCATCACGGCCTGGGCGCGTACGTCGGCCCACGTAATGACCGGCCCGGTGGGCCGGTGGCCGCCGTCGAGCAGCAGCACCCCGTGCATGGGGCAGCTGATGCCCAGTCCGGACGGCGCGACGGTCAGCTCCCGCAGCAGCTCGGAGAGTATCTTCTCGGCTACGGCGATGATGGTATCCACGTCCTGCACTGCCGCGCCCTCCTCGGGGCGTAGCAGTTCGTAGTCGCCGCTGCGCTCGGCGAGCAGGCAGCCGTCCTCGGCGAAGACGCACACTTTGGCGGAGGTGGTGCCCAGGTCGAGCCCGAGCCAGGGAGGAGATTCCGGCATGCCCCAAAGGTAGGCGAAGGCCCCGGATGCGTGCGGGGCCGGTGTATATTTGCGAACCACCAATCCCTGCCGCCGTGCGCTACCTAGCCCTCCTCTGCTTCAGCCTCTTCCTCTGCACCCGCGTCCCCGCCCAGAAAGCCATTACGGTGGCCGACATGCAGGCCTGGAAGGAAATCACCGGCCAGCAGCTGAGTGCGGACGGCAGCCACGCCCTCTACTCCCTTACCCCCGACGTGGGCGACCCGGTAGCGGTGGTCTACGACGTAGCCGCCCAGCGCGAGCGCCGCTTCCCCCGACTCCACGCGCCCGCCTTCACCTACGATGGCAAGTACCTGGTGGGCACCTTAAAACCGGCCCGCGACACCGTCCTGCACTACAAGCGGCAGGAAAAGGGCGACGACCTGAAAAAAATGGACACCCTGCTGGTCTGGGACCTGGCCTTGGCCACTCCTATCCTCTATCCGGAAGTGTACGATGTAAAACTGAGCGAGCGCTCATCGGATGTATTTGCCTATACCACCGCCTCCCTGCTGGCCGACAGCCTGCGGAAGGAACTGGATAAGGACGCGCGCCGGCTGGTGGTGCGCCGCTTCGAGAACGCCGACAGCTTCTACCTCGAGGGGGTCATGGACTTCCGCGTGGCCCGCGACGCCCCCATCGTGGTGGCCCGGCGTACGGCGAAGGACAGCACCTGGTCGGACGGCATTTATCGCGTGGACACCAGGGAACTGGAGTGGCAGACCCTGAGCGAGGGGCCGGCGGAATTCGCGGGACTGGAAGTCAGCTACGACGGTAAGCACGTAGCCTTCCTGAGCAGCGAAAAAACGGAGGAGAAGCGCAAGCAACCCCCCTTCCACCTCCACTACTGGTCTTCGGGCAGTGATTCGGCCTACATGGTCACCGGCCGCGACATGGAGTGGCTGCCGCAGGGGTACCGCCTCAGCGACGACCGGCGGCCCGGTTTCAGTGAGGACGGCAAGTTCCTGTTCTTCGGCACCACCCCGCGCCGGCCGGAGCTCGACAGCAACGACCTCTCCAGCGAAATGGCCGACGTAGAGGTGTGGACCTCCGAGGACCCGCTGCTGTACACCCAGCAGAACAACACCCTGGAGCAGGACCGCAAATTCACCTACCTGGCGGTGTACCGGACGGGCGTCGACCAGTTCCTGCAACTGGCCGATCCGGACTACCCGGAGGTAAGCCTGCCGGCAGACGGTAAGGGCCACTACGCCCTGCTGTACACCGATACCCCCTACAGCAAGGAGACCATGTGGACCGGCGGACCGGCCGCACGCGACGCCGTGGTCGTCGATCTCCGCAACGGAAAGCGTACACCGGTGGCTACCTCCGAGCCGGGCTACTTCTCATGGTCGCCGGAGGGTGAGTACGTCACCTGGTACAACCCGGTGGACTCTCTGTACCGCGCATTCGACGTAAGCGCCGGCGAGGTGCGGGACCTGACCAGCAACGAATTGGGCACCTTCTACGACGAGCTCAACGACCAGCCGAACGACCCCTACCCCTACGGCATCGCCGGCTGGACGGAGGAGGACAAGGCGCTGATCGTCTACGACCGCTACGACCTCTGGAAGCTGGACCCGAAGGGAGGGAAAGCCGAGCGCCTGACCCGTGGCCGGGAAGACAGTACCTCCTACCGCTCCGCCGACCTGGACCGCCAGGAGCCCGCCGTGCAGTGGCCGCTGCTGCTGACGTTCCAGCGGGACGCGGACTATTACGGAGGCTACGCCCTGCTGCCCGAGGGCGGCCGGGTGCGGGAGGTTGCCGTCGGCACGTACGTCTTCGACAACTTTATGAAGGCACGGGAGGCGGACCGCTACCTGTACACCCGCGAGAGCTACACCGAATTTCCGGACCTCCGCCTCACCGCCGATCTGGCGAAGGAGGGACAGGTGATCTCCGCGGCCAACCCGCAGCAGTCGGACTACAACTGGGGTACCGCCGAAGCGTACCGTTGGATCGACCACCAGGGACGGGAGCTACGCGGCATGCTGATCAAGCCGGCCGGATTCGACTCCACGCGGCAGTACCCGATGATGGTCAACTTCTACGAGCGCAGCAGCGAGGGCATCTTCCGCCACCGGACCCCGGTGCCCGGCCGCTCCTCCATCAACTACCCCCACTACGCCAGCCGGGGCTACGTGATCTTCAACCCCGACGTCATCTACCGCGAGGGCTACCCCGGCGAGAGTGCCTACGACTGCGTGATGAGCGGGGTGAGCGCCCTGCTGATGGAGGGCTTCATCGACCGGAAAAGGATCGGCCTGCAGGGCCACAGCTGGGGCGGCTACCAGGCCGCTTACCTGGCCACGAAAACGGACCTCTTCGCCGCCATCGAGGCGGGGGCGCCGGTGGTCAACATGTTCTCGGCCTACGGCGGCATCCGCTGGGGTACGGGCCTGAGCCGGCAGTTCCAGTACGAGCGTACCCAGAGCCGGATCGGCGGCACGATCTGGGAGTACCCCCTGCGGTACCTGGAGAATTCCCCCCTCTTCTTTACCGACAAGGTGAACACCCCCATCCTTATCCTGCACAACGACGAGGATGGCGCCGTACCCTGGTACCAGGGCATCGAGTACTTCACCGCCCTGCGGCGGCTGGGTAAGCCGGCTTGGTTTTTGAACTACCGCGGGGAGCCCCACTGGCCGGTGAAGGCCCCCAACCGGGCGGACTTCCAGACGCGCATGGCGCAGTTCTTCGACTATTTCCTACTGGGCGCCCCCGAGCCGAAGTGGATGCAGGAGGGCGTAAGTCCGCTGGAGCGCGGCATCGAGCAGAAGCTGGAACTGTCGGAAGAATAGTCACCCCCGCCTACCGGTAGGAGACGCCGTGGAGGGCAAAGGCTTCGCGCCGGCCGTCCGGGTGGGTGAGCAGCAGCTGCCCGCCCACATCGACGCCGGTCACGGTGGCCCGGAAGCGGCGGCCATCGGAATTACGGCGGAACTCATGCTCCCGCCCGCTCAGGTAGAGCACATCTAAGTACTCTTCGCGCAGATTGCCGCCGGCATCCAGCCGGCCAAGGCGTTCGCCGAGGGCGGCGAGGAGGTTCTCCAGCACGTCTTCCCGGTCGAGCGAATGCGGGACGAAATCGATGAGCGCGACGGCCGTATCCCGCAGCTCCGCCGGAAAGTCGCGCTCATTTACGTTGAGGCCGACGCCAATCACCGACCACTGTACGGAATCACCGCGCAAACCGTTCTGTATGAGGATGCCTGCTGCCTTGCGGTCACCGATGTAGACGTCATTGGGCCACTTGATGCGGACTTCCTTTGCAGCTGCCTCAGGCAGGTAGTTCCGCAGCACATCGGCTACCGCCAGTGCCGTGGCCTCGGTGAGGGAGAAGATGCCGGAAACTGACAGATGGGCAGGACGAAACAGGAGGCTCAGGGTCAGATTGTCACCCGGCGTGGCATGCCAGCGACGCCCCGCCTGACCCCTTCCGGCCGTTTGCGCCTCGGTTACGAACACGTCGCCGGAGTGGACCGGTTCCCCGTCAGCGAGCGCCTGCAACAGGGCGGCGTTGGTGGAGCCCAGACTGGCAAAGCGGCGGGCAACTTTAGGTAAAAGCAATTTGTTTGATTTACAATTCGGTAGCCCGGCCGGCTGAATTTCCGGAACGCTTTTTGCTACCTTCATTGTGCTAAATTCACGATTTGAATACATCCACAGAATCCGCACGCAAGGCGATCGCTCCCAAGATGGAGCAACGGCTGGACGTCATCCTGGACAGCATCCGGGATATCAAAGGTAAAAACATCATTCGCCTCGACCTGCGCAAGCTTGACGACCGGCCCGCTGAGTTCTTCTTCATCTGTGAAGGGGAGTCCACCACCCAGGTGAGGGCCATCGCCGAGAACGTGCAGAAACGCATGAAGCACGAGATGGGCGAATACACCAAAAACACCACGGGCAGCCGCCCGGCCAACTGGGTCTGCCTCGATTATTTCGATACGGTAGTACACGTTTTCTACCCGGAAACGCGAGCCTTTTACCGGATCGAGGATCTATGGAGCGACGGGATTGCGACAGAATACGAAACCCTCTAGCTCAGCCCGAGCCTAAATAAGTGCGGCCAGCCAACGAAAAGCCCCGCCGCACGTTAGCCTGTAACATATGAGCGCAAAAAATCAGAACAACAAGCCCGAGGAAGGTGGCGGCCCTAAGTTCCAGAGTTACTGGATCTACGCCATCATGTCCGTGGTGTTGCTTGCACTCGTTCTCACCAACTGGGGCACCGGTGCTTCCAGCGAGATCGAACTTGATCGTCTGAACCAGATGATCAAAGACAATGCTATCCAGTCGATCACGGTCGTCAATAAGGACCGCGCCGAGATCCGCCTCAAGGAGGACAAGCGTTCCCTGGAACAGTACAAAGACGCCGCCCCCGACGGAATGGGCGGTGCCTCCCGCTACGACTACTACCTCGAAGTCGTAGATCCCAACTCCTTTACCCAGTTCGTCTCCCAGGCCTACGAGGCCGAGAACGTCCCCTTCGCCGATCGGGTGAAGGTCAACGCCGAGCGCCGCACCGACTACCTCGGTCAGGCACTGCAGTGGTTGCTCCCCCTCGCCGTCATCGCCTTTATCTGGATCATCCTGATGAGGCGCCTCGGCAGCGGTGGTAATGGACCCGGCGGACAGATCTTTAACATCGGCAAGTCCAAGGCTACCCTCTTCGACCAGAACAGCAAGGTGAACATCACCTTTGCCGACGTAGCCGGTCTTGACGAAGCCAAGGAAGAGGTCATGGAGGTGGTAGACTTCCTCAAGAATCCCAAGAAATACACCGCTCTGGGTGGCAAAATCCCGAAGGGCGTCCTTCTGGTAGGCCCTCCCGGTACCGGTAAGACCCTCCTCGCTAAGGCCGTGGCCGGTGAAGCCGGCGTACCCTTCTTCACCATGTCGGGCTCCGACTTTGTGGAGATGTTCGTCGGGGTAGGTGCCTCCCGCGTCCGGGACCTCTTCAAGCAGGCCCGCGAGAAGGCCCCCTGTATCATCTTCATCGACGAGATCGATGCCATCGGCCGGGCCCGTGGCCGCGCCAACATGCAGGGCGGCAACGACGAACGTGAGAACACCCTCAACCAGCTGCTGGTAGAGATGGACGGATTCAGCACCGATAAGGGTGTAATCCTTATGGCCGCTACCAACCGGCCCGACGTGCTGGACTCGGCGCTGCTCCGTCCCGGTCGCTTCGACCGGCAGATCGGCATCGACCGTCCTGACCTACAGGGTCGTGAGGCTATCTTCCGGGTGCACCTGAAAACGATCAAGGTGAACGATACGGTCACCGCGCCCGTCCTCGCCGAAATGACGCCCGGCTTTGCCGGTGCCGAGATCGCCAACATCTGCAACGAAGCGGCCCTCATCGCCGCCCGTCGTAACCAGGATTCTATCGGTCTGGACGACTTCAACTACGCCCTCGATAAAGTCATCGGCGGACTGGAGAAGAAGAACAAGCTGATCAACCCCGACGAAAAGAAGATCATCGCTTACCACGAAGCCGGGCACGCGATCTGCGGCTGGTTCCTGGAGCACGCGATGCCCCTCGTTAAGGTGACCATCGTGCCCCGTGGGGTAGCCGCGCTCGGTTACGCCCAGTACCTGCCTAAGGAGCAGTACATCACCCGCACGGAGCAGATGCTCGACATGATGTGTATGACCTTCGGTGGTCGGGCCGCCGAGGAGGTGGTCTTCAACAAGATCAGCACCGGCGCCCAGAACGACCTTGACAAAGTGACCAAAATGGCTTACGACATGGTCACGGTTTACGGTATGAATAAGAACGTCGGGCAGGTCAGCTTCTACGGAATGTCCCGCGACACCTACCAACGCCCCTACTCCGACGACACCGCTACCCTTATCGACAACCAAGTGCGTGAACTGCTCACCAGCCAGTATGAGCGGGCCAAGCAACTGCTCATCGTGAAGCGCGAGCAGGTCGGTTTGCTCGCCGAAGCCCTTCTGGAAAAGGAGGTACTCAGCCGCAAGGACCTCGAGACGATGATCGGACCCCGCCCCGCGGATGCCGAGGAAGGCTTCCAGGAATGGGCCGGCGTGATCGACAACTCCCACGATCCGAATAACAATGGTAAGGTGATGCCTTAACACGTCGCTTCCCCGATTAATAAGCGAAATAGCCCCCGAACCCCGGTTCCGTGGGGCTATTTTGCTATGCTTAAACTGTATCTTCACCGACCGTTCATTAATCACCCTCCTTAATTTGAACCTGGCAGACCAAGCACCTTCCGTCGACGCCCTCCTGCAATTGCACCAGGACGCGTTCAATATGGTGAGCGAGGGCGTCCTGTGGGTGGACGAGGCCGGACGGGTGCAGTACGGCAACGAAAGTGCCGCCAAAATGCTCGGCTATTCCAGCAAAGCGCTGCAGCGGGCGAGCTACTTCGAGATCAACCCCCACTTCAGCGTACTGGGGTGGAAGCGTTTCTGGAACCGGCTGCAGGAGAACAACAGCGAGATATTCGATACAGAGTTCGTCAACCAGGACGGTAAGCTTTTCAGCGTGCGCGGACGGGCTGGATTCGACATTTACGCTATCGAGCCGGAACTCTGCCTCATCGTATTCGCCGCCACTGAGGCCGGCCGAAGGGATGCGGACCTGCTCGAGGCCGTGCAGACCGACGCCGCCATCGGTGGCTGGGAAGTCAACTTCACGACCAATCAGGTTTTCATCTCGCCCCAGATCCGGCAGTGGCTATCCCTGCCTCTGGACCGCAGCTTCTACCAGTCGACCGATTTCCTGAAATCACTGCAGGGCAAGCTGGTGGGCGACGTTTACGAGGAGGCCCGCGAGAAATACAAGCGGCTGAAGAAGAATAGCGGATTCGAGGAGATGACCATCCTGCTGAACCTGGCCGCCTACGATCACCACACCGAACCGGTGGAGTACCTGATCCGTGCCCGGTCGGTCGAGAACGAGCTCGAAGTCTATAAGGTGTACGGCACCCTGACCCGGGCCGAACAGGGCCCGGTCACCCAGGTGCAGCGGTCGATCGCGGAGGATATTCTCCGCATGGCCCTGGACCAACAGCACGAGAGCGTTTTCCTGATTTCCTACGAAGAGCGGAAGATCATCTACGCCAACGACAAGGCCGCAGAACTCTCCGGCATCTCGAAGCGCGAGCTGATCAACGCCCCGACTTCGCTCCTCACGAATCCCAACCAGGCGGACATGCTCCTGGACCTCTACCCCCGGGTCCGCGAGCAGCGCTACCTCGAGGTCATGGCCGACGTCCGGGCCAAAGACGGCAACTTCCGCGCGACCCGCGCCCGGCTGCACTACTATAAGTTCGCCGGCAACGAGTATATGCTGATCATGCACGAGGACAGCACGAAGCAACAGGAATACTCGGAGAACATCCAATTACACTCCACCACCCTCGATGTGCTGGACGAGTGGGTGATCTGGCTGGACGCCAACGAGCAGGTCATCCTGCTCAACGAGGCCGCCCGCCGCAAGCTGAGCCGGAAGACGAGCCTCGACATCGAGGGGATGTCCATCGAGGAACTCATGCCCGACCTGCAGATCCCCGCCCTCGCCGATATCCGCCAGGAGAAAATCGATGGCCGTACCCGCGCCGCCACGGATTATATCTACACCACACCGAGTGGCGACGACCGCACCTTGCAAGTGCGCTTTGCCCAGGTAGAAGCAGGAAAGCAACGCTTCCTCTGCCTCATCTGCCGCGACGTTACCCTCCAGTACAGCAACCGGCGGAAACTACAGAAAACCAAGCGCCGGGTCGACGAGCTCACCCGCCAGCTGAAGAGCGAGAACGAGACCCTCCGCGAACAGATCGAGCAGGTCAACGTAGGCGGGCCCATCATCACCGTCTCCAAGAACTACCAGCAGATCCTGGCGCAGATCGCCCAGGTGGCGGATACCGATGCTACCGTGCTCGTCACCGGTGAGACCGGTACCGGAAAGGAACTCCTGGCCCAGTCGATCCATAAATTCAGTAAGCGCAGCCGCAAACCCATGGTGAGCGTCAACTGCGCCGCGCTGCCGGAGAACCTGATCGAAAGCGAGCTCTTCGGACACGAGCGCGGGGCCTTTACGGGCGCCTTCGCCCAGAAAAAAGGCAAATTCGAGCTGGCGGATACCGGCACCATCTTCCTGGACGAGATCGGCGAACTACCCCTAGACATGCAGGCCAAGCTGCTGCGCGTGCTGCAGGAGGGGGAGATCCAGCGTATCGGATCGACCGACTCGATCAACGTGGACGTGCGCGTGGTCGCCGCCACCAACCGCAACCTCGAGGAGATGATCGGCCGGGGCACCTTCCGGGAAGACCTCTTCTACCGCCTCAATGTCTTCCCCATCCACAATATGCCGCTGCGCGAACGGCCGGAAGATATCCCCGTGCTCGTGAAGCACTTCGCCAAGATGTACTCCGACCGTATGGGCCGCAACATCACTCACATCAATCCTAAGGACGTCGAGACCCTCGTGGCCTACGACTTCCCGGGTAACGTGCGGGAGCTCATCAACCTGGTGGAGCGGGCCGTGATCACCTCCCAGTCCTCGACGCTGAACCTCTCGGCCAGCCTGCGCGCCCTCCGTCGTACCGACCGGGTAGACGAGAACGCTTCCTTCCGGAGTGAAAAGATCGTCCCCTTCGAAACCATGCAGAAGCAGTACATCATCGAGGCGCTGAAGCGGACGAACGGCAAGGTCACCGGCCCCGGCGGCGCCGCGGAATTGCTCGATCTGAACGGACGCACCCTGATGTCCAAGATGAATAAGCTGGGGATAGACCGCAACAAATTTACCGGCTGATGAAGGCAATTATATGCCAGGAGCCCGGCCGCTTCGAACTGGTGGACCGCCCCGAACCCATCCCCGGACCCGGAGAGGCCCTGCTGCGCATCCACCGCGTAGGCATCTGCGGTACCGACCTGCACGCCTACGCCGGCAACCAGGCTTTCTTCAGCTACCCCCGCATCCTCGGCCACGAGCTGTCGGCCGAAATCGTCTCCGTCCCCGACAATCCCCAAGGCCTCCGGGCCGGAGACCGGGTCATCGTGATGCCCTACGTCAGCTGCGGAGAATGCGTGGCCTGCCGGGTGGGCAAAACCAACTGCTGCCGCAACATGCAGGTGCTCGGCGTACACATCGACGGCGGCATGCAAGAATACATTACCCTCTCCCCTTCCCTGCTCCTCCCGGCCGGCGACCTGAGCCACGAGGAGACCGCCGTGGTCGAACCCCTCGCCATCGGCGCCCACGCCCTGCGGCGGGCCGGGGTGGTAGCGGGAGAGTACATCGTAGTGGTGGGCTGCGGCCCCATCGGCATCGGCCTTATGGCGCTGGCCCGGCACGCGGGCTGCGAGGTGATCGCCCTCGAAACCAATCCGGACCGACTGGCATTCGTGCGCCGCCACCTTAGACTGGAACACGCCCTGTCGGCCGACGAAAGCACGATCGAGCGGATCGCGGCGATCACCGGCGGTGACCTGGCGACGGCCGTCTTCGACGCTACCGGTCATCCGCGGGCGCTGGAAAATGGCGTGAAGTACATGGCACACGGCGGCCGCTACGTCCTGGTGGGTCTCAGCAAGGGCAATCTGGTGTTCAACCACCCCGAGATCCACGCCCGCGAGACAACCCTGCTCTGCAGCCGCAATGCCACCCTCGAGGACTTCCTGACGGTGCGCGATTTTCTGGCCCGGGATCGCTTCCCCACCGCAGCCTTCATCACCCATACCACGGGCTTCCCAGGGATGATCGGCTGCTTCAACAACTGGACCCAGCCCGCCACCGGCGTGATCAAAGCGATGGTACGGTGGGCGGACGAAACCGCTCTCATACCTTAGCCCGGATTCTCCAGGATTCTGTTACCTTGACCGGCATGGATACCCAGTTGAGCGGAAAGGTCGTGGTCGTCGCCGGCGGCGGCGGGAAGGACGGTAGTATCGGTGCCATGATCGTACGTACCCTGGCCGCGGAGGGCGCCCTCCCCGCGGTGATCGACCTGAGCGACCGCGGCCAAACCCTCGTCGATGAGCTGAAAGCGGAGGGCACCGATGCTTTCTTCGCCCGGGCGGACGTAACCGATGCTACGGGCCTCTCCGCCGCGGTAGACCGGATCGATGCCCACTACGGCAGGATCGATGCCCTGGTCAATAACGTGGGTGTGAACGACGGAGTGGGCTTCGACGCCACCCCGGAAGCCTTCATCGATAGCCTCCGACTGAACCTCGTCAGCTACTGGCTGCTCACGAAGTTCTGTCTGCCCCACCTAAAAGCCAGCCGGGGCAACGTCCTTAACATCGGCTCGAAGGTCGGAATGACCGGACAGGGCGGCACCTCCGCCTACGCCGCGGCAAAGGGGGGCGTGCTGGCCCTTACGCGGGAGTGGGCGCTGGAATTCGTCGCCCATGAGATGCGCTGTAACGCCATCGTGATCGCGGAGTGCTTCACACCCTCCTACCAGGACTGGATCGATACCCTGCCCGACGGGGAGGAAAAGATCGCCGCCATTCGGGCCAAGATCCCCCTCGGCCAGCGCATGACCACCCCGCAGGAGATCGCCGATACCGCCGCTTTCCTCCTCTCCCCGCTTTCCTCCCACACTACCGGCCAGCACGTCTTCGTCGACGGCGGCTACGTGCACCTAGATCGTGCCCTGCTGCCCCAAAGTTGACCTCCATGCCCCAGTCCGTCCCGGTAGTCGCCCGCGAGGTACTTATCCCCTTCATCCTCGTCACCTCCCTTTTCGCGCTATGGGGCTTCGCGAATGACATCACCAACCCGATGGTGTCGGCCTTCAAGAAGGTGCTGGAGCTGGATAACTTCCAGGCCAGCTGGGTGCAGTTCGCCTTCTACTTCGGCTACTTTACCATGGCACTGCCGGCGGCCATCTTCGCGAAGCGGTATTCCTACAAGAAAAGCATCATCATCGGCCTCGGCCTCTACGCCGCCGGAGCCCTGCTGTTCTACCCCGCCGCCCGGCTGGAGAGCTACGGTTTCTTTCTCGTCTCGCTGTACATCCTGACCTTCGGACTGGCTTTCCTGGAGACGACCGCCAGCCCCTACATCATGTCGCTCGGCTCCGAGGAGACCGCCACCCGCCGCCTGAACCTGGCGCAGGCCTTCAATCCGCTCGGGGCGCTGGGCGGACTGATCGTCGCCAAGCAGTTCATCCTTTCCCGCCTGCAGGTCGAGGAACTGGGCGGCAGCGCTTACGCGGCCCTGGACGAGGCGGCCAAATCCGTGGTGCGCAACGCCGACCTCCAGGTGATCCGCGATCCCTACGTGTGGCTCGGCTTCACGGTGGCGGCCATGCTGGTGCTCTTCCTGGTGGTCGATATGCCGGAGCAGGAGGAGGTGAACCACGAAGTGGGCGTGTGGCCGGCCATCCGGCGGTTGTGGGCACAGCCCCGCTTCGCGGGGGGCGTGGTAGCCCAGACCTTCTACGTGGGGGCCCAGATCATGTGTTGGACCTATATCTACCAGTACGCCGAATCCATCGGCATCTCCAACGCCGACGCCGTACCCTACGGCATCTCCGCGCTCGTGGTCTTTCTCCTCGGCCGCTGGGTGGGCACCTACGCCCTGAAATTCGTGAGCGGCGGGAAGCTGCTGCTCTACTTCGCCCTCGGTGCCCTCGCGATGACGGCCCTGACGATCGTGCTGATCGGTCAGGCCGGTCTCTATACCCTGGTGGCGATCAGCTTCTTCATGTCCATCATGTTCCCGACCATCTACGGCATCGCGCTCGAGGGACAGGGGGAGGACGCCAAGTTCGGCGCGGCCTTCCTGGTCATGGGCATCGTGGGCGGAGCCCTGATGCCCACCCTGCAGGGGCTGATCCTCGACCTCGGTGGGTCGGGCTACACCGATACCCGCGTCCTGGGCGTGCCGGAGGTGAACTTCAGCTTCATCCTCCCCCTGCTTTGCTTCGCGGTGGTGGCGGGATACGGCTACCAGGTCTATAATTACTCACCGCCGGCCGCCGTGGCGGCCCCACCCGATCCCGGATGATGCTCCGCCGCACGCCCGATTACGCGCTATTCGAGAGCGCCCTGTTCCGCACCACGAGCTTGCTGGTCACGGGTCAGGACCACCTGTTACTGGTCGACCCCACCTGGCTGCCCGCGGAGGTGGAGGAGATGGCGGAACTGGCGGAGTCGCTCGCGGGCAGCCGGGAATGCTTCCTCCTCTTCACCCACTCCGACTACGACCATATCCTCGGTTTCGGCCGCTTTCCGGGCTTTACCACCCTGGCATCGGAGGCCTTCGTAGCGAATACCGCCCCGCAGGAGCCCCTGCAGCAGATCCGCGACTTCGACGACGAGTACTACATCGAACGCTCCTACCCGATCGGCTACCCCCGTATCGATATTTCCCTACCCGCGGAACCAACGGAACGACAACTGGGCAGCGACACCTATGTGTTCTACCCCGCCCCCGGCCACAATCCGGACGGCGTGCTCGCCCTCAACCGCACCCGCGGCATCCTCATCGTAGGCGATTACCTCAGCCACGTGGAATTCCCTTACGTCTACCACTCGGTCGCCGATTACCATGGCACCCTCGACCGGCTGGAGGGCATCCTGCGCGACGAAGAGGTCACGCTGCTGGTCTCAGGGCACGGCGACGCTACCGACGATCCCGCCGAGATGCAGCGTCGCATCGCCGACTCCCGGGATTACCTAGCCAAACTGGAGGCCAGCGTACGGGAGGACACCCCCTTCGACTTCGACCACCTGTTCGCACGCTACCGCTTCCCCGGAATCATGCGCAAATTTCACGCCGGTAACGTAGAACTGATGCGCCGCCACCTCACGGAAGACCCCCGCTAGCATGGAACCGACCCCCGCACCCGCGTTCCCCGCCCTACTGCACTACGAGGCCGCCCACCGGATCCTGAAGGGGTACATGGATTACTACTACCGCTTCAAGCTCATCACCAAGCGCGCCCGCCTGCGCTTTGAGGCGCGCGACTGGCACGGCACCCAGGCGGACGCCGGCAGCCGCATCTCCCTGTACCGCGAGGAGGTGAGCCGCACCACCGAGCAGCTGCTCGCCCTCACGGACGGCGGCGCTATCGACCCGCACTTCTGGGGCAAGGTGCGCGACGCCTTCGCCGAGGAGATCGCCCACTTCAATACCCGCAACATCGCGGAAACCTTCTTCAATTCCGTCTACCGCTACCTCTACGGCGTGGGGGCCGATCGCTCCGTCATGTTCGTGCTCCGGACCGGCAGCTACCGGGAATACCGCGGCCTATCCGCCATCAGCTACGACATCGACCTCCACGGCCGCCCGCTCGCCGACGTGGTACGGCAGGTACTCGATTACTTCCCCTATGACGCACCCTGGGACGACCGCGAGCGCGACGTGCAGCTGGTCGCCGAACGCTGGGCCACCCACCCCGCCGCCCGGGCCGGACGCCTGGAGGTGCTGCAGTCAATATTCTATCGCAACAAGATCGCCTACATCGTGGGCCGGCTGCTCGACCACGACCGCGTCCACCCCTTCATCCTGCCGCTGCGGCACCCCGACGGCCGGGGCATCCTGGTGGACGCCGTACTGCTGGAAGCCGACCAGGTGGTGTCGATCTTCAGCTACCACCGCTCCTACTTCCTGGCC
>JBGTHX010000152.1:0-9932 GCA_041746055.1 Lewinella sp.
TGGCGGCAGCCCACGTCCTCTACCGGTCCGGCGGCAAGGACTTGAAGAAGATGCGCTTCAAGACCCGGCACGCCGGCACGCTTACGGTACTGCCTACCGATACCGACGGCAGCTACATACTGGAATTACCGGCCGACCGGCCCGAAGCGGCGAAATCCACCAAAAAGATACGCGGCGCCCTGGCCGGACTCAAGCCCCGGGAAGTGTACGTCGGCGAAGACGATCTGGTAGTTTTACTCAAAAGTGAGGAACAGGTGGCCTCCCTGGCGCCAAACTTCCACGTGATCTCGCGGCTGAAGCGGCGGGGACTCATTGTCACGGCCCCGGGCAAGGAGACGGATTTCGTGAGCCGGTGCTTCTATCCCGCCTACGGCATCGACGAGGATCCGGTGACGGGCTCGGCGCACACCGTCCTGGCGCCCCTCTGGGCCAAGAAGCTTGGCAAAAAGCAACTCACCGCCCGCCAGCTATCCGCCCGCGGCGGCCAGCTGCTCTGTGAAGTCAAAGGAAAAAGGGTGCGGCTCACGGGCCAGGCCATCACTTACCTGGCCGGCCAGATCCTGCTGGATCGTCTGTAGCGCGCAGTTCGTCCAGTTCCTGCCGGCTTACCACCTGCACGGGACGGTCGATGGTTTCCTCCAGCGTGATAAAGGTCTCGGTCCGCTGGATTCCCTCAAAGGCCTGGATGCGTTGCAGCACGTCCCGCAGGTGCTCCGTATCCCGGCAGATGACGCGGGCGAAGATGCTATACACCCCGGTTGTATAGTGGGCCGATACGATTTCCTGGATACCCTTCAGGTAATCGGCCGCCTGGTTGTACAGCCCGCTTCCCTTGAGGTAAATGCCTAGAAAGGCGGAGACATCGTAGCCAAGCTTGGCGTGGTCGACCATGAGGGTCTGCCCCTTAACTACCCCCGCCGCAATGAGCTTATTCATGCGCACGTGGATGGTACCTCCGGACACGAAGAGCTTGCTCCCCAGCTCCGTGTAGGGGCGTTTCGCGTTTTCCATCAGGAGCGCCAGGATTTTGCGGTCCAGATCGTCCAGTTCGTAGGCTGCAGCCATGGTCAGGTGGGGTTGGGGGTAACGGTAAGGGGTAAATCACCGGGCCGGTCCATTTCCGCCAGGCGGAGCTGGTTTCCCGGTTCGAGGTATTCGTCGAGGGCCTCGGCTACCGCCTCTTCGTAGTGTAGGCCGGTCTCGGGAGTCTCCAGCCAGAGTACACACACCAGGTGCCTTGGGTTGCCCAGGCGGCGCTCGGCCTCCATCCAGAACCAGTAGGGACTGGCGGCGCGGGCCGACTTTCTCAGCCGGTACCAGAGTACGCGGAATCCGATCCACCACTTCCGTCGCAGGGCACGGTTCACGACCCGGATCAGCCGCTTGGTGTCGGAGAATTTCCGGCCCACGTGTTCGGCGAGGGCCTCCGGGCTCCTCCGCAGGGTCGGATGGCCGCCGTTACGCCGACGGTAGTTCTTCACCTCGATCAGCCAGAGGCGGCCATCCGGCGTCAGGCACACGAAGTCCACCCCCTTCAAGCCGTGACCGCTCACGCTGTGGTAGGCCGCCGTTTCGTCGAACTTCCGGACGATCCAGTCCCCCGGAAAGGTGACCGCGAGATCGCTCTCTTCAAATGTGTTCACCCCGTCAAAATAGCGATTGCGGGTCATTGCCGTCAGCCCACTACGAAGTTGACCATCCGTTTCGGGACCACGATGACTTTACGGACCGACTTGCCGGACAGATACCCCTGCACCTGCTCGTCGGCGCGCGCCGCAGCCTCGATTTCCTCCCGGCTGGATGCCGATGGAAACTCCAGGGTCAGCCGGGTCTTTCCGTTGAAGGCGATCGGATAAGTGATGCTATCCTCCACGAGGTACTTGTTGTCCCACTCCGGCCAGGCGGCGTGGTGTACGCTGCCTTCACCGCCGAGCGCCTCGAAAAGCTCCTCGGCCAGGTGGGGGGCAAAGGGCGCGATCAGGCGGACGGCCGGTTCGAGCACTTCCCGCTTGTTGGTGCTCAGCTTGGTCAGTTCGTTGGTCGCCACCATGAAGGCGCTCACGCAGGTGTTGAAGCTGAGGCGGTCGATGTCATCGGTGACCTTGCGGATCAGGGTATGCAGCACCTTCATTTCCTCTTTGGTGCCGGGCGCGTCGCTCACCTTCAATCCGTCTCCGTCACCGGTATACAGGTTCCAGAAGCGGCGCAGGAAGCGGTACACCCCATCGATACCGGATACGCTCCAGGGCTTGGCCTGATCGATCGGTCCGAGAAACATCTCGTACATCCGGAAGCAGTCCGCGCCGTAGCGTGCACAAATGTCATCGGGATTGACGGCATTGTACTTGCGCTTCGACATCTTGCCCTGCTCCACACTCAGTTCTAGGTACTGCCGGCCCTCCTTGTCGAGGTGCCAGGCGAAGGCCGTTCCCTGTTGCAGGATGGTCCGGAAGTAAGCCGCATCCTGATGGTCCAGTTGCTGCGCCTCGTCCACCGAGCTGCGGTAGAGCCGGAAGCTGCTTTCGTTGTTGACCGAGGTTTCGGTCACGAACCGCAGCGGCGTAAGCCGCGTACCGGTGCTCTCGTCGAGTACCAGGTAGCCCTTCCCGGCTCCGTCGACTTCGAGGGGCGTACCCTCGGCCAGGTCGCTGCTTACCCAGATGGGATGCCGCTGTCCGTCGTCGGTCAGCAGGATACCCAGGTGGATATAGCTGATCGGCCCGCCGATCATGCCCTGGTTCAGGAGCTTTTTGTAGGGCTCCCGCGTCGGCACCTTACCGATGTCATAGAGGAATTTGTGGATGAGTCGGCTGTAGAGGATGTGGCTGACCGCATGCTCGGCACCGCCGACGTAGAGGTCTACGTCCTGCCAGTATTCCACGGCGTCCTGCCCGACGAAGGCCCCGTCGTTGTTCGGGTCCATGTAGCGGAGGTAGTACCAGTTCGAGCCGGCGGTAGCCGGCATGGTGTCGGTCTCCCGACGGCCGCGCGCCGTGGCCACCCAGTCCTTCGCGCGTTCCAGCGGCGAGGCCCCGCTCACCGCGCGGAAGTCCTCCATCTCCGGCAGGGTCACCGGCAGTTCTGTATCGGGCACCAGTTGCGGCACGTCGTTGCCATCGTAGATGATGGGCCAGGGTTCGCCCCAGTAGCGTTGCCGGCTGAAGACCAGGTCGCGGATCCGGTAGTTGACCTGCTCCGTACCCCGGCCCAGCGCTTCGATGCGGCGGGTAGCCGCGGTGATGGCCTCCGGCACTTCCATCCCGTTTAGGAAACCGGAATTAATGATCCTTCCCACCTTATCCTTGAGCGTAGCCCCGGGGTAGTCGGTCTTTTCGACCACGTCGATGATGTCGATCCCGAATTTTTCGGCGAAACGTTTATCGCGGTCGTCATCGCTCGGGACGGCCATGATGGCGCCCGTGCCGTAGTCCTTCAGCACGTACTCCGCGATGTAGATCGGCACCCGTTCCCCGTTCAGGGGATTGGTGGCGTAGGCGCCGGTGAAGGCGCCGGTCACGCGGTTCTCGCTCATGCGGTCGAGTTCGCTGCGACGGCCGACGTAGCTGAGGTAGTCGTCGATCTCCCCCCGCTGCCCGGCGGTGGTGAGCCGGTCTACCAGCTCGTGCTCCGGGGCGATCACCATAAAGGTGGTGCCGAAGATGGTGTCGGGCCGCGTGGTGAAGATGTCTAGCCGCTCGTCGTGCCCCTCGATGTCGAAGTGGACCAGCGCGCCGGTAGACTTCCCGATCCAGTTTACCTGCTGGGCCTTCAGGCCCTCGCTGTAATCAACGGTATCCAGACCGGCCAGCAGACGTTCGGCGTAGGCCGTGATCCGCAGGCTCCACTGCAGCATCGGGCGCTGCTCCACGGGGTGGTTGCCGCGCTCGCTGCGGCCATCCTTCACTTCGTCGTTGGCCAGCACGGTACCCAGCGCCTCGCACCAGTTCACGTAGCTGACGCTGCGGAAAGCCAGGCGGTAGTTCATCAGCAGGTCGCTGCGCTGCTTTTCGGTCATGCCGCGGAATTCCGCTGCGGTCACCGCCAGCGCCTCACTCTCCGCCGCCCGCAGCCCATCGGTACCGTGGGCCTCCAGATGGCTCACCAGATCACCGATGGGCCGGGCACGGTCTTCCTGCCGGTCGTACCAGTGATCGAAGACCCGCCCGATGATCCACTGCGTCCATTTGAAGTAGCTCGGGTCCGAGGTATTGACGCTGCGGTCCCAGTCGAAACTCAGGCCCAGCCGCTCCATTTGCTCGCGGTAGCGCGCCGTATTGTGGGCCGTGGATTCGGAGGGGTGTACTCCCGTATCGATCGCGTACTGCTCCGCGGGCAGGCCAAAGGCATCGAAGCCCATCGGGTGCAGCACGTTAAATCCGGCCTGCCGCTTCTGCCGCGCCACGATGTCCGAACCAATATAACCGAGGGGGTGCCCCACGTGCAATCCCGAACCCGAGGGGTACGGGAACATGTCCAGTACGTAGTATTTGGGCTTGCCGGTCTCGTTGGTTGTACGGTAGGTTTTGTGCTCCTGCCAGTAGTTTTGCCACTTCCGGTCCAGGGCCTGCACGTCAAATTTCATCTGGCTATACTTAGTGAGGGCACAAAGGTACAGCACCGGGCGGGGGCGCGGGTGCCGGGTCGGTGCCTCCAAGCCGGGGGCCCTGCCCTACCAGAGATAGATCTTCTGGCGGCGGTAGTCAATGCCCACCACAAAGCGGCTCAGGAAGGGGGAACCGAGAATGCCCGCTAGTTCCGTTTGTCCGCTCTCGGCCAGGTGCGAGAGGTCGGTGGTGACCAGTTCGAGGGTATCTCCCCCCGCGGAGAGTTTGTCGGGGGCGGCCAGGCTCACGGCCGGACAATCGACCGGTGCCCCGTCGAGCCCGAGTACGTTGATCGTGCGTTGGTCGGCGGTGGTGGGGAGTTCCTCTTCCGCCCACTTGGCCAGGAGATTTAGACCCGCCCCGGTATCGATGGCGAATCGGTAGCGGCGGCCGTTTACTTTGATCTGGATGACCGGCAGGTGGTCCACGAGCGTGAAGCGCAGAACCGCCCGGGGCGCCGCGCCTTCGTGTGCCGGCCGCCGGCTGGATGGTAGCAGTCGGAAGCTCTGTTTGACGTAATCGATGCGCAATTCACCACCGTTGACCAGATCGTAGCCTACGAAGCCGTCGATACGCTTGCCCGTCCGCGATTCCATATCGCGCAGGTCGACGCCGATGGCCCAGTAATTGTCGATCGAACGGCCGAGCATCTCAAAGTGGCCGACCCGGTGGTCGGTAAGGCTCACCTGTCCGCCGGACCCCAATCCCGTAAAGCGGCTGCCGCTGGCCGACTGTCCGCGGTTATTCATGACCAGACTGGGCGCGCCGGTGTCCAGGATAAAACTTCCCGGACGGCCGTCCACTTCCGCTTCGAAGAAGATCAGGTTGCGCTCGAATTCGAAGGACTCCGCCTCATCACTGCTTACGGACGTGACCACGGCGGGGACCGGCAGATCGCCATCCGTCCGCAGCAGGTTAACGGTTCGCTGCCCGGTAAGTGGTGCCGCCACCAAAAGACCCACAGCTACCGGAAGGCAGCAGAGCAGGCTTGATAAGTGGCGGAGGAAGGTCATAGTAGGCGGAATGATCAATTCAAAGTTAACTATTTATTTACACACAGTTAACATTAAAAGTTCCGGCGGTATTTTGTACGGCTCCAACTTTCAGACTTCCCCCTCCGGTTGCCCCCCTTTATGTACCTTTGTATCCCGTAATCTAAGCATATGACCAAGTATATTTTCGTTACGGGCGGGGTGACGTCGTCCCTCGGCAAAGGCATCATTGCCGCTTCCCTTGCTAAGCTCCTGCAGGCCCGCGGACTCTCGGTAACGATCCAGAAATTCGACCCCTATCTCAACGTGGACCCCGGCACGCTCAACCCCTACGAGCACGGCGAATGCTACGTCACCGACGACGGCGCCGAAACCGACCTCGACTTAGGCCACTACGAGCGTTTCCTGAATACCCCGACCAGCCAGGCCAACAACGTCACCACCGGGCGCATCTACCAGAGCGTCATTGAAAAAGAACGGCGCGGCGATTACCTCGGCAAGACCGTCCAGGTTATCCCCCACGTCACCGACGAGATCAAGAGGCGCATCCAGCTCCTCGGCAATACCGGAGAGTACGATATTGTAATCACCGAGTTGGGCGGCACGGTTGGCGACATTGAATCCCTACCCTACCTCGAAAGCCTGCGGCAACTCCGCTGGGAGCTCGGTGGGGACAATTGCATCACCGTCCACCTTACGCTGATTCCCTACCTCGCGGCCGCTAAAGAACTCAAAACCAAGCCCACGCAGCACAGCGTTAAGGAATTGCTACAAACGGGTATCCAACCCGACATTCTCGTGGTACGCACTGAGCACGAGATAGACGATTCGATCCGGCGCAAGCTCGCGCTCTTCTGCAACGTCGAGAAGAGCTGCATCGTCGAGGCCCTCGATGCTTCGACCATTTACGACGTCCCCCTCCATATGCTGAAGGAAGGCCTGGACGCCACGGTGATCAGTAAGCTGCGCCTGCCCGACCGGAAAGCGCCCGATCTGCGCCGCTGGAAAGACTTCCTCGGCAAACTGAAGAACAGTACCCACGAGGTCACGATCGGACTGGTCGGGAAGTACAACGAACTACAGGACGCCTATAAATCGATCTACGAGGCCTTCATCCACGCCGGCGCCATGAACGAATGCCGCGTCAAGGTGGTACCCATCCATTCCGAGCAACTCGAAGGGGAAAGCCGTGACGTGGCTGCTTTCCTGGACCGCTTCGACGGCATACTCGTAGCCCCGGGCTTCGGAGAGCGGGGTATCGAAGGCAAGATCCAGGCGGTCCGCTACGTTCGCGAGAACGGCATTCCCTTCTTCGGGATCTGCCTCGGCATGCAGTGCGCCGTCGTTGAGTTCAGCCGCAACGTGGCCGGCATCGAAGGTGCGGGCAGCTCGGAGGTCGACGACCTCACCGCCTCGCCCGTCATCGACATCATGGAGGACCAGAAGGACATATCTACTAAGGGTGGTACCATGCGCCTGGGGGCCTACGACTGCGAGCTTAAGGAAGGCACGGTTTCGGCCCGGGCCTACGGGACCACGTCCATCAGCGAGCGCCACCGCCACCGCTACGAATTCAATAATAAATACCTGGATCAACTTACCGAGGCGGGGCTCACCATTGCCGGCATTAACCCCAAGACCAATCTGGTGGAAGTGATCGAGATCGAGGACCACCCCTACTTCGTGGGCGTGCAGTACCACCCTGAACTCAAGAGTACCGTGGAGCAGCCGCACCCGCTCTTTGTATCCTTCGTAGCCGCCGCCCTGCGCAAGCGGCAGGATCACGATCGCTAGAGGCCGAAGGCCTTGCGGATCGGTTCCACCATGTCGAGCTTCTCCCAGGTAAAGGTTTCTACCGTCATGGTCTTGGTCTTGCCGGACCCGTTGCGGAAGGTAAGCTCTTTCGTTTCGGGCTCCCGGCCCATGTGGCCATAGGCGGCCGTATCCAGGTAGATGGGGTTGCGGAGCTTCAACCGCTGCTCGATGGCGTAGGGCCGCATGTCAAACAGTTCGGTGACCTTGCGGGCGATCTCCGCGTCCGTCAGGTCTACCTTTCCCTTTCCGTAGGTATTGACGTAGATGTTGGTCGGGCGCGCCACGCCGATGGCGTAGCTCACCTGCACCAGCACTTCGTCGGCCACTCCTGCCGCGACCAGATTCTTGGCGATGTGGCGGGTGGCGTAGGCCGCCGAGCGGTCCACCTTGCTGGGGTCCTTGCCGCTGAAGGCACCGCCCCCGTGGGCGCCCTTCCCCCCGTACGTGTCGACGATGATCTTGCGGCCGGTGAGGCCGGTATCGCCGTGGGGACCGCCGATCACGAACTTCCCGGTGGGGTTCACGTGGTAGGTGATATCGTCCGCGAAGAGGGCCTGGAGGTCAGGCTTCACCTGCTCGCGCACCGCGGGAATGATATAGTCGATCACATCCTGGCGGATGGTCGCCAGCATCATGTGGTCCTCGCCGAACTCATCGTGCTGGGTGGATACCACGATCGAGTCAATCCGGATGGGTCGGTGGTCATCGTCGTATTCAATGGTCACCTGCGACTTGGCGTCTGGCCGCAGGTAGGTCATCTTCTCTCCGCCCCGACGCACGGCGGCCAGCTCCTTGAGGATGCGGTGGCTCAGGTCGAGCGCCAGCGGCATATAGTTCTCCGTTTCGTTCGTGGCGTAGCCGAACATCATACCCTGATCGCCCGCTCCCTGGTCTTCCGCGGACTGCCGTTCCACGCCCTGGTTAATATCGGGCGACTGCTCGTGAATGGCGCTGAGTACGCCGCAGCTGTTGGCCTCGAACATGTACTCCGACTTGGTATAGCCGATCTTACGGATCACGTCGCGGGCCAGCGTCTGCACGTCCAGATAAGTGTCCGATTTCACCTCGCCGGCGAGGACGACCTGTCCCGTGGTCACCAGCGTTTCACAGGCCACCTTGGAGTGTGGATCGAAGGCCAGGAAGTGGTCGACCAGGTTATCGCTGATCTGATCGGAAACCTTGTCCGGGTGTCCTTCGGAGACGGATTCGGAAGTGAATAGATAGGGCATGCGGGGCGATTTTGGTAAGGTCGCGCAAGGTAGCCATTTTGGTCTTATGCGAATACTTTCCTAACCCTAGCTAATGATCTTCCGACTTGGGTGCGTGCTGGTAGTTTCCAATTTCTCCCCCGGAAGAACCGCCGCCCAGCCGGCTCAGTCCGGCCGATCGCGCCACGATCGAGAAAGCGGCCCCCGGATGGTGTGTCGTGCCACCGCGCCGTCCTCCAGCGGCACCACCGTCCTAGGTTTCACTACTCACCTCCCTGGCGGCGAACAGAAGTACTTGCGGGTGTTGTTCACCTCAGCGGAAGCGCACCGGAAGAACCTCAAGCTTTCCCGGCAGCTGCCCGTTCTTATCAGACCCACCCCTTTAAACCAATGACTTTGCCACACCTCTATCCCTTCCAGGGTACCATCCAGCACTACGCCTGGGGCGGTTTTGATTACCTCCCCGCACTCCTCCACCAACCCAACCCGGACCACCAGCCGTGGGCTGAACTCTGGATGGGCGCCCACGAGAAAGGCCCCGGCCGCCTGACTGACAGCGACGAAACCCTGGACGAACTCATTGCTGGTGATCCCCGCAAGTTTCTCGGTGACCGGGTAGCCGACCGCTTCGACGATCGCCTCCCCTTCCTGTTCAAGATTCTGGACGTACGCGAAATGCTGTCCATCCAGGTCCACCCCACCAAAAAGGCCGCCGAAGCCGGTTTTGCCCGGGAGGAAAAGAACGGCCCGGCCCGCGATGCCCCCGATCGCAACTACCGCGATGACAACCATAAACCGGAACTGGGCGTAGCCCTCACCGACTTCTATCTGCTGCACGGTTTCCGCACCCCGGAGGCAATCCGGGAGAGCCTGCAGGAAGTGCCCGGCTGGTCGTGCCTCCTTGCCACCCTCAATGACGGCGGGTTGGAAGCCCTGTACGGGCGGGTGATGGAAGCGGACCAGGACGAAGTAGACCGGCTCCTGCAACCCCTCGTGGACGATCTCGGCACCGCCGACTACGCCCACGACACCCCCCGCTTCTGGGCCCGGCGCGCGGTGGAGCAGTACTCGGAGAACGGTCACCACGACCGCGGCATGTTCTCGATCTTCTGGTTCAACCTGGTCAAACTCTCCCCCGGCGAGGGCATTTTCCAGGATGCCGGCATCCCCCACGCTTACCTCGAGGGCGTATGCATCGAACTCATGGCGAACAGCGACAACGTCCTCCGCGGCGGGCTGACCCCGAAGCACATCGATGTACCCGAGCTGATGGATAAAACCCGCTTCGATCCGATCACCCCCCACATCCTGGA
>JBGTHX010000153.1:0-9869 GCA_041746055.1 Lewinella sp.
GGCAGCGGCTGCGCGCCGACGTACGCGCCGCCCTGGCCGACCTGCAGCATCCCGACGGCCGCCCCTACGATGCCGATCGCGACGGACTGCGCATCTTCGTCACCCTCGACAGCCGCATGCAGCGGATGGCGGAGGAGGCCGTAAGAGAGCAACTGCCCCGCATTCAGCAAAACCTGGCCGACGACTGGAAATCCCGCAAGGAAGCCCCCTGGGAGAGCGCCTTCGGCTCCGTCCTGCGCAAGAGCAACCACTACCGGCAGCTGGAGGCCCGCGGGCTCGATGAGGCCGCCATCCTCGAGGAACTGCGCAAGCCGCGGCTGATGACCGTCTACGACTGGCGGACCGAAGGACCGGTCGATACCCTCATGCGGCCGATCGACAGCCTGCGGCACTACTTCACCCTGCTGAATGCCGGACTGCTGGCCAGCGAACCCACCACCGGCGTAGTCCGGGCCTGGGTGGGCGGGGTGGACTTCGCCTCCGTCCAGTTCGACCACGTCAGCAGCCGCCGGCAGGTAGGATCCACGATCAAGCCGGTCGTCTACGCCACGGCCCTCAACCAGGGTATGCTGCCCTGCGAGTACACCGCGGCCGAGCAGATCACCTACGCCCAGTACAGGAATTACAGTCCCGGCAACGCTGACGGTCGCTACGAAGGGGCCTACTCCATGAAGGGCGGACTATCCCACTCGGTCAATACCGTTTCGGTCCGCCTGGCCGTCGACCACGGCCTGTCCAACCTCGCCCACCAGATCAACGAAATGGGCGTAGAGGAGCCCGTCCAGGAGATCCCCAGCATCGCCCTGGGTACGGTGGAGGCCAGTCTGGCCGAAATGATCACCGTGTACAGCGCCTTCGCCAACGGCGGTCGGCGCCCCCGGCAGCTGCACTACCTCGACCGGATAGAGGACGCGAACGGTAAGGTGCTGGTGGCCTTCGAGCGGCCCACGGAAACGGAGCGCGTACTCGATCAGCGCACTGCCCAGATCACGACCTTCCTGATGGCCGGCGTGGTCAATGGCGGCACCGGCGCGCGACTGCGGTCGACCTACGGCATCAAGGGGGCGCTCGCCGGCAAGACGGGCACCACCCAGGACCAATCCGACGGCTGGTTCCTTGGCTTCACGCCCAAACTCGTGGTCGGCACCTGGGTGGGCGCGGAATACCCGGCCGTCCACTTCCGGACCCTCCGCAGCGGTTCGGCCACCGCTACCGCCCTGCCCATCTGGGGCACCTTCATGCGCAAGGTGCAGGGCAGCCCCGCGCTGAAGGACTACCAGGGCGGCGGTTTCGCCTCCCTTGACGAGGCCACAATGGCCGAATTGGACTGCCCCGATTACCTGGAGGAGATGCCCGTCTTCGCCGACCTCAACCTATCGGAGGAGATCGCAAATGCCCTACGGCAATTCGACCCGGCGACGGTCCGCGAAAAAGTGGAGGACAAGCAGCGGCGGAGCAATGAAAGCCCGACCGAGTACGCCGCCCGCATTGCCCGCGAGTTGCAGCGTGACGACCGCCGGGAGGAGAATCGGGAGGAGCGGAAGGAGTCATGGATCAAGCGGCTGTTCGGTAAAAAGAACGACTGAGCGGGCAAGGAGGAGAGGCCAAGGGCGGAACGAACCCCGCGGCCCACGCTTCCGTTAAAACAAGAAAACCCGCCAATGTCATTCATAGATTCTCTCGTCGATTCCGTATCGAACACGATCTCCAATATTGATCTCCGTCCCGCCGAGCGCTTCGCGGATAAGAAGTACCATCAGGCCGCTTCCGCCGTGCACGATGCCCGCGGACAGGCCAGCAACGGCCTCCACGCCGCCAGCGAGTATGCCACCTCCGCCGCCCATGGCGCCGGAGAGTACGCCTCTTCCGCCGCCCAGAGCATCAGCACCATCGCGGCCGGTGCCCTCGGTGCCGCCACCGGTTACCTGGACCGCACCCGCACCGCCGGTGAGCCCGACTACGTGCGCGGCTTCCTTGCCGGTATGATCGGTGGTCTCGTCGGTACCGGCGTAAAGATGGTCATCGACCGCACCCTGCCCACCGGACAGCCCCAAGAGGAGCACGACGCCCGCCTGCAGGTGATCGAAGGAGCCGAAGAACTGACCAATACCAACCTCAACCGCAACAAAGAGGAGACCGCCCAGCAGGCCCTCAACATCGCCTTCGGCGCCATCGTCGGTGGCATCTACGGCGTGATCGTCGAGGCGGCCCCCGCCATGCAGGCCCCCGCCGGAATCCCCTTCGGTGCCGCCCTCTGGACCGCCGCCCACAAGATCGCCCTGCCCGTCCTCGGACTGGCACCCAGCCCCATGAAGGAGCCCCTCAGCCTCCAGGCCGGCCAATTGGGCAGCCACATGGCCTACGGTGCTACCGTGGAGATGGTGCGCCGCAGCGTGCGCCACGTTATGGACGAGGAAAATATCCTGTAATTTGGGTTAACGCCCGGGTGCAGCGACCTTTGCGCCCGTGCTTTACCTCATCCCTACTCCCATCGGCAACCGGGAAGACATCACCGAGCGGGCCATGCGCCTGCTCTCCGAAGTCGACCTCGTACTCGCCGAAGATACCCGCACCTCGCGGCCGCTGCTTCAGCATTACGGCATCGAGACCCCCCTGCGGGCCTATCACGCACACAACGAACACGCGCTGGTAGAACAGCTCGTCACGGAACTCAAAAATGGTTCCACCTACGCCCTGATCACTGATGCCGGCACCCCCGGCATCAGCGATCCGGGCTTTTTATTGGTCCGTGCCTGCCGGGAGGCGGGCATTGAGGTGAGTTGTCTGCCCGGACCGGTAGCTTTCGTACCCGCCCTGGCGGCCAGTGGAATTCCGTGCGATCGCTTCCACTTCGAAGGCTTCCTGCCCCACAAGAAGGGCCGGCAGACCCGCCTCACCTACCTCTCGGAACTGCCCAATACCTTCGTGCTCTACGAAAGTCCCCACCGCATCGCCAAACTGCTCGGCCAACTGGAGGAAGTATGTGGCCCGGACCGACAGGCCTGCGTCGCCCGCGAGCTCTCCAAGAAATTTGAGGAGATCACCACCGCCCCCCTGTCCGAACTCCGCGCCAATTACGAGGCCCGCGGCAAGGTGAAGGGGGAGATCGTGGTCGTAGTCGCCGGAGCCTGATTCCTTCTCCTAGCAAACACCCCACCATGCTTTCCCTTCCCCTGCTGGCCTACGGCATCACTCACCTCACTGACGCCCGCTACTTCGCGGCCTGGGAGGCCCGCTACCTCTGCTTTTCGCTGGGCGCCCCGGGCATGTCCCTGGCGGAATTCAGCGCGATCCGCGAATGGGTGGAGGGCCCCGTGTGCGTGGCCGAATTGGGCGGGGCCGCGGGTGCGGGGGTTCCTGCTGAAGAGCTGGGGGCTTCGGGCGTTACCCATGTTCTGCTGGATTTTGATACGTCCGCCAAGGCATTCCGTGAGGCGGGCCTTGAAATACTCACCCGCGTGCCGGTAGCCGGGTACCAGTCCGTCGGTGACCTCCGCGACCATCTTTCAGAGACCACCGGCCCGGTGGTCCTCGACTTCACCGACGGGGGCATCACCTACGCCGACCTGGCGGATGGCAGCCCCTTCACCATCGGGGAAATGCAACAGTCCCTCGGTGATCGCGAGGCCTTTCTGCACATTGACCTGGCCCCGGAGGAGGCTGATGAGGCCGCGGCCGTACTCCCCGGACTAGCCCTGCGCGGCAGCAGCGAGGAAAAAGTAGGCTACAAGAACTTTGATGATATCGACGAGTTGCTGGAAGCTTTGGAGGTGTAGCGACGGCTTCAGCCGTCATGCTCCTTGGCTACACACGAGAGCTACCGACTAAAGTCAGCGCTACAAGCCCTCCCTATAGCCGTGGCGTCAGCTGCCTAGCCTTTCTGTAGCGACGGCTTCAGCCGTCATGCTGCTATCAAAAACTACTACTCACAAGAGCTGCCGATTGAAGTCGGCGCTACAAGCCGCTACATACGCTGCCACCGAGCATAATCCTTAGCGAAGTAGCTGATGATCACATCAGCCCCGGCCCGCCGGATACTCATGAGGGCCTCGGTGGCCGCTTGCTGGTAATCGAGCCAGCCCTTATCGGCGGCGGCGAGGAGCATGGCACATTCCCCGGAAACGTGGTAGGCCGCGATGGGCAGCGGATGCGCCTCGTGGAGGCGCCAGATGATATCGAGGTAGTTGAGGGCCGGTTTCACCATCAGGTAATCGGCACCCTCGGCGGCGTCCAGCACCCCTTCGCGCAGGGCCTCACGGGCGTTGGCGGGGTCCATCTGGTAGGTCTTCTTGTCGGAGGGGACGTCCTGGAGTTTTCGGGGGGCACTGTCGAGGGCATCACGGAAGGGGCCGTAGAAGGCGCTGGCGTACTTCGCGGTGTAGGACATGATCGCCGTATCCGTCAGCTCCGCTTCGTCGAGCGCGCGGCGGATGCTGCCCACCCGGCCGTCCATCATATCGCTGGGACCGATGATGTCGAAGCCCGCCCGGGCCTGGGCCACGGCCATGGCGTCCAAAAGCTTCAGGCTTTCATCGTTGTGGATCTTACCGTTGACGACCACGCCATCGTGTCCGTCGGTGCTGTAGGGATCGAGGGCGGCGTCGGAGATAAGGCAGAGATCGGGGTGGCGGTCCTTGATCGCCCGGGCGGCGTGCAGGTAGAAGTTCTGCTCGGCGGTGGCATAGGTGCCGGTCTTGTCCTTGTGCGCCTCCGGCACGGCCGGGAACATCATGTAACTATGGATACCCACCTCCCGGCATTCGTCGATCTCGCGCAGGACTTCCTCGATGCCTAAGCGGTAGGTGCCCGGCAGACTGGGGATGGCCAGGCGCGCCTTCGCGTCCGGCATCAAAAAAACAGGTTGCACCAGGTGGCCGGCGGTGAGTTCTGTTTCACGGACCAGTCCGCGGACGGCGGCGGAGGAGCGGTTACGGCGGGGGCGGGATAGCATGCGGGGGATTTATCGGGTAGACGGGTGCGCAGGTGCGGAAAAGGGGAACGGTTGGTCGGCGGTAAGGATTACAAAATTTCCGGCAGCCGGGGCCGTGGGAGATTTCTTGACGCTCTGCTGGCATTGTGATCCTCGCACATAGGATGTGCCTATTCTCACCGGCTTACGTACCAGGCGAAGGTGCGGCATTCGGCGATCAGCTCGTCGTAGAAATCCGTGTCCGGATAGTTATTCGCCAGGATGCTGAAGTAAGTGAAGGGCCGCTCCCCCCCCGGCCTACCCAGGGCGTAATGCTGGTTGCGCTCGGACTTGGCGGCGTAGTAAGTGGCCAGGGCGGCGGCCTCCCGGTCGGGCGCGCGGCGGAGAGCGCGCTCGAAGTAGTACAGCGGCTGGTCCATACTAAAGTGCTCGAGGTTGCCCAGCGGGGCGTCGGGGTGGGAGAAGACGCTGGTGGGTGTGCGGGCCTGAGCGGCGCGGGCGGCGCTGCTGCCGGAGCGGAAGACGTCGGCGAAGGCCCAATTGTAGCTGAAGTAGGTCAGGTTGTACAAAGCCAGGCCGATGTTGAAGTAGTTGCGGGCGGCCAGGGTATCGTTAGTGCTTTGATCGGCCTCCTCCTCCAGGGCGTTGAGGCGGTCGAGCAGCTGCACCTTGTTGTAGGTGGCGGCATCGGACGGAGCGGTGAACTTGACGCGGTCGTTCAGCTGCCGCACGAAGGGGGCAAAGCGGCCGTACTCGTCGAGGCGGCCGGGGGCGATGCGGCGGTAGATCTCCAGGGCGGCCTTCCACTGACCGCGCTGCAGGTAATGATTGCCCAGCAGGTTGTTCAGGTCGTCGGCCGGGTAGCTGCCGATGCGGTCGGTAAAGAGGGCGCGGTCGAAGCGGTTGCGGTTCAAGCTGTCGGTAAGTCGTTCGAGGGCCAGTAGCGATTCGATGGTGGGGTTTTTGGCAATGGCCCCGAACCCGTAGCGCATCAGGTTAGCCTTGGCCTCCCGGCCTGATCGCAGGTACACGGCCTCCAGCTTGCGGTTGACGAGGGACTGAAAGTCAGGGTACCGCCGCCGGATGCCGGCATCGGTGAGCAAGTCGTAGTAGTGCAACTCTACCGAGTCGGTCACTGCGCTGATTTCGAGGACATCCACCACGTCGCGCAGAATGGCTACCTGTTGCTTCAGGCTGTCGCTTTCGGTGTCGGCAGCCAGATTGGCGAGGGTTCGGTCGGCGTAGAAGTAGTCGCCCACGAGCAATTCCAGTACCCCGCGGGCCAGGAGCCAGAATTCGGCCTGGTCGGTCTTCCCCTCCTGGATCACCCGGTTCACGAAGCCCTGCATCGCCACGGCGCGGGCCTCGGAGGCGTCGGGCGGACCGCTGGACCGCAGGTTAGCCCCCAGCAACTCGCGCTCGAGTTCCTGGAGTTCGCGCATCGCCAGTAGTTCCAGCGCCCGGTTGCCGGGCTCGAAGGCGTAGATGTTTTCCATCTCCTCCAGTACCACGGCGCGGCCGTTGTGGGCGCGCAGGACGTACAGCATGGCGCGTTCGTGGTCGTTCTGGCACAGCAGCAGGGCCTGCCGCCACTGCTCGTCGGTCCGGACGTCGAAGCTCCGCCAGGCACTCTCCCGCTTGCTGGGGCTCCGCTCGAAGATGCGGCTGAAGAGGTAGGCCGACTGCGGATAGTCCCCCAGCGCCTGCAGGGCGCCGGCGCGGTGGCCCTCGATCCAGTCGTCCAGCAGGCTGGGCTCGGCGTCGATCTTGGGCATGAGGTAATCGTATAGTTCCAGCACGTAATCGTACTCCTTCAGGTAGTGCGCCAGTCGGATGAGCTGGTAGGCGTAGCGCAGGCGCACGTAGTGACTCTCCAGGCGGGGGAAGCGATCGAGCCCCTCCTCCAGCAGAGCTTCCATATCGGTTCGCGAGAAGTTCCGCTCCCCGAAGGCATCGGTGGGTGCCGTCACGAAGGGTTCCAGCCGCTTGGCGTAGATGAGGTAGTCGGTCACCTCGCGGCACTTCGCCTCCAGCAGGTGGCGGGCGAAAGTATTGGCCTGCAGGGCGGGTGGAAGGTCACTTGCCCTGACGCCCTCCCGGTTCATGAGGCGGCTGAGTCCTTCAAGCTGGTTGAGGTTATCGCCGTAGACTATGGCGTCGATATCGGCTGTATTGGCCTGGTCGCAGAAGCGTTCGTGCCATTCCCGGACGTTGTCCTGCCGCTGCTGGTTGACGGGCTGGCTCAGCTGGTCGCGGTAGGCGGCTCCGTAGTGGAGGAAGAAGGGGGCCAGGCGGGAGTCGAAGTCGATCACCCGGGGATTGAGGAAATCGTAGGTTTCGGTAGGCGGCAGCGGGGCGCACTGTCCCCCGGCCGCGCCGAGGCGGGCGGCGGCGGCGAGCAACAACAGGAAGAGTAGGGTCCGGACCATAATGCCGAAGGTACTCCGGCCGGCTCCTGTAGCAAAAATTGCTGAACTTACCGCATCGATGAAAACGAGACTGACCCTGCTCCTTTGCCTGTTCCTCTGCACCTGCGTCCGCGCCCAGAGTGACACCAAGGTGGGCCTGGTACTGAGCGGAGGAGGAGCGAAAGGCTACGCCCACATCGGAGCTTTGCGGGTGATCGAGGAAAGCGGGGTCCGCATCGACTACATCGGCGGCACGAGTATGGGGGCCGTGGTGGGTGGCCTATACGCGGCCGGCTACAGCGCCGACCAGCTCGAGCAGTTGCTGCGTAGTATCGACATCATGGCGGAGCTGCAGGACGCCGTAGCGCGCGAAGACCGCACCATCTTCGAGAAGTTGTACAACGAGAAATACCTGCTGTCGATCTCCATGCAGGACTTCGGCATCCAGCTGCCCACGGCGCTTTCCGACGGACAGCGGGTGCACGACCTGTTTGCCAACTGGACAGCCGACGTAGGGCACATCCGCGATTTCCGGAAGCTGCCGATCCCCTTCCTGGCGGTGGCCACCGACATCGAGACCGGCGACCCCCTCATCAT
The DNA here is from genome assembly GCA_041746055.1 of Lewinella sp. Lineage (GTDB taxonomy): Bacteria > Bacteroidota > Bacteroidia > Chitinophagales > Saprospiraceae > Neolewinella. The sequence continues at coordinate 7,936 of JBGTHX010000153.1, forward strand.
CGAGGAGGGGATGCTGGCCGAAGCGATGCGGGCCAGCGCCGCGCTGCCCGGGGTGCTGAGCCCCTACGAACTCAACGGTCACCTGCTTACCGACGGGGGCGTATCCAACAACTACCCCGCCGAGGAGGTGAAAGCCAAGGGGATGGACTACGTACTGGGCGTGAGCGTGGAGGCCGACCCTTTGAAGGCCAGCGAGATCTCCAGCGTGGCGGACCTGATCATGCAGATCGCCTTCTTCCAGGCCAACCGCCGCAACATCGAGCAGTACGAGGTGACCGACCTGGACATCAAGCCCGCCCTCGACGGCTTCACGGTGCTCAGCTTCGGAGACATCGATACCCTGATCAATGCCGGCTACGTGGCCGCCCTGGAGATGAAGCCGACGCTCGACTCCCTGGCCGCCACCCAACGCGCCATCGCCAGCACCCGCGATACCACCGCCGCCCGGGTGCCCCGCTTCCTCAACGTGGGCCGCATCAAGATCACCGGTAGCCAGGAGCTCAGCGACCGGCAGGTGCTCAGCTACTTCGACGACAAACTTCCCGGACGCATCAGCTGGAAAGACTTCCGTCAGGGCCTGACCGACCTGCACGTGACCGGCCGCTACGCCAACATCAACTATCGGTGGGAGTACATCGACGAGGCCACCAAGCAGGTCGCCCTGGAGCTGATCTTCGAGCAGGTGCCCGCCTTCGGGCAACAGCTGAGACTGGGCCTGCACTACGACCCCGTGTACCGCGCCAACCTGCTGCTCAACCTCACCCTCTACGACCAGCTCGTCGACAACTCGATCACGAGCCTGGACCTCATCGCCGGCAACCGGCTGCGGTACCGCTTCGACTACCGCATCAACCGCGTCAACGGCTCTGCCTTCGGACTGCGCAGCCGTCACGACTACGCCGACGTAGGTTTCGACGTCCCCGACGTGCGCAGCGACGAACTGGGCGTGGTACTGAACCGCATCGATTTCCGCTTCAGCGACTGGAACGCGGAGTTGTACTGGGACGTGCGGCAGACCCACAATAGCTTCACCGGCATCGCAGCGGAACTGAAATACTACGTCACCGGCTCCGACCAGCTGGCCTCCGCGGATACCGCCCAACTCTTTACCCTGGAGAACGACTTCTACTTCGTACCCAAGATCTACCTGCGCTACGACAAGCTGGACCAGCCACACTTCCCCCTACGGGGCTTCACCATCAACGCCAAGGCGCGGGCCATCCGCGACATCTCCAACGGCGTGCCGGGCTGGGCGTATAATGCGGACGTGGACTTTACTGGTATGCTGCCCCTTGCGGAGAAGGCTTCCCTGGGACTGGAAATGAGTATGGGCGGCTTCACCGGCCGCTCGGCCCTGCCCTACCGCTACTACCTCGGCAGCGTGAACCGCAAGCTGCTCAACAACTTCAAGCCCTTTCCAAGCCTGGGCTTCGCCGAGGCATCGGGCAATAACCTCCTGATGGCCGAGCTCTTCTGGCGGCAGCGGCTCTTCAGCAACCACTACCTGCACCTCGGCGGCCGCGGCGCTCGGCTCGGCAACCCCTACAACGTGCCCAGCTCCGTTAAGGAAACCTGGATCGCGGCCGGCGTGGCGGGCTACGGGCTGTCCACTCCGCTGGGTCCGATCGAGCTCATCTACGGCTACGGCTCCTCGGGCTCGGGCCTGTACTTCTACCTGGGTCACTGGTTCTAGGGTTTACCTTGCGCGGATGAAGGAATTCAAGGACAAGGTGGTGGTCATCACCGGAGCCGGCTCGGGCATCGGTAGAGAACTGGCCTGGCAACTCGCCGCCCGCGGGGCCGTACTCGCCCTCAATGACCTGCGCGGGGAGGACCTCGACCGCACCTGGGAGGAACTGCCCGAGCGCACCCGCGGACTGAAGCGCAGCTTCGACGTGGGGGACCGGGACGCCGTGCAGGCTTTCGCCACCGCG
>JBGTHX010000154.1:0-9531 GCA_041746055.1 Lewinella sp.
CAACGCCAATCCCTACCGCCTGGACCTCGACTGGTCGTGGATCCCCCACGCCCAGGAGCGCGGCGTGCCGATCAGTATCAACCCGGATGCGCACAGCGTGGGGGGCATCGGCGACATCCGCTGGGGGATCGTAGCGGCCCGGAAGGGCGGGCTGACCGCGGATGGATGTCTGAACGCGCGTCCTGTAGACAGTTTGTTGAATTTCCGGAAGTCAAAAGCTACCAAATCCTAGTCAGGTGTACTGGGGCCGATACCTTTTTATATATTTGCGGCGCGGTAGTTGTCCCGACAATAACCAATGTTAAAATTTTTCGAGGCAGCGTTCGCGATGCATTAGCAGTTTGTTACAGCATCCATCCTTCGTGAACTCGAAACTCAAGCCGGCCCGGACCACCAACCCGCTACTGCCCGCCGCCCGGACCATAATCAACCTTATTATTTCCAATTTAACCACAGTATGAAGTCATTTAAACTTATTGTGTGGGTGCTCCTCCTCGGGGGCTTCAGCTCCCTGCAGGCCCAAGTCGTTGCCGGTACGGTAACCGACGACGAGGGAGTACCCCTTATCGGGGCCTCGATCCTGGTAGTCAACACCACCACCGGAACCGTCACCGATATCGACGGCACCTTCACCCTCAACGTGACCCCCGACGCCGAAGCGCTGCAGGTGAGCTATACCGGCTTCAGCTCGCAGACCGTACCGCTAACCGGTGCCACCACTTACAACATCGTACTTGCTTCCGACGGAATCGGATTGGACGAGGTGGTGGTGGTTGGTTACTCCCCCGTCCGCCGCAAGGATCTCGTGGGTTCCGTCAGCTCCATCAGCTCTGAAGACATCACTGCCGAAGCCGGCGCTACCGTGCAGAGCGCGCTTCGCCAGGCCGCCGGTGTGGTCGTACAGCAGTCCAACGGTGCTCCCGGTGCCGGTTATAACATCCGTGTACGCGGTGTCACCTCGGTGAACGCTTCGAACGAGCCCCTATTTGTGGTGGACGGTGTGCCCATTCAGGCCGGCAGCTTCTCCCAGCAGGGAGTAGGCGGCCAGGGCACCAACGCCCTGGCGGACATCAACCCCGCCGACATCGAGTCGATGGAGGTACTAAAGGATGCTTCGACCACCGCTATCTACGGTAGCCGCGCAGCTAACGGCGTAGTACTCATCACTACCAAGTCGGGCAAATCCGGCAAGACGCGAATCAGCTTCAACTCTTCCCTTGGCTACAATGAGGTCATCAACAAGGTGGACGTAGTCGATGGTCCGACCTACAACAACTACATCAACGAGCGCTACGGCGGCTCCACCAATGCCGTCTTCGGTCTGGACAGCACCGTTTCCAGCGACTGGCAGGAACTCATCTTCGACCGTAATCCCCTTACCACCCAACAGCTGAGCGTCAGCGGCGGTGATGTTAAGACCAAATTCTACGGCTCGCTCGGCTACGACGACAACCAAGGCGCGCTCAACGGTACCCGCTTCAAGCGCTACAGCGGCCGCCTGAACCTCGACCATACCGCCTCCGACAAACTGGTCCTGAACATGAACCTGGGCTACACCAACTCCAACAACAAGCGGATCCAGGGCGACAACAACATCTACGGTGCCGTTTCGGCCGCCATCCTGCTGCCCCCGGTGGTGCCGGTCCGCAATGAGGATGGCTCTTACGGCTCCTTTGCGGGATTGGAAAACCCCGTAGCCGCTACCGAGGTATACGAGAACCGGGCCATCACCAACCGGACGATCGGCAATGCTTCGGCCACCTTCTTCCCCATCGAAGCCATCGCTCTTAAGGCTAAGCTCGGCGTGGACAATGTCAACTTCCGCGAGAACATTTTCGAGCCCAGCAGCCTGCAGTCGACCACCCAGGGTCAGATTGTGGAGAGCAGCAACGTACGGACCCGGATCATTAACGAGTACACCGCCACGTACAACGGAAGCTTCGGCGCTACCAGCCTCAACTCCACCGTTGGAGCCATCTTCCAGCGGGACGATATCCGCCGGAACTACTTCGAGACCAACGACCTCCCGAGCGACAACTTCCCCAGCGCTGATGCCGCCGCTACCCCCTCCACGGTTTCCGGTGACCGGTTTGGCAGCACGTTGAATAGCTACATCGCTACCGTCAACATCAACAACGGCGGCCTCTACGCTACGGCTTCCTTCCGGGCCGACGGATCCAGCCGCTTCGTGAACGAAAAGTGGGGTTACTTCCCCGGCGTGGCCGCAGGTTTCGACTTCGCGCACAGTGAGCAGGTCGGCCCCTTCGAGCAGTTCAAGCTGCGTGCCAGCTACGGACAGACCGGCAATAACAACATTGGTGACTTCGCTACCCGCCCCCTCTTTGCTGGTGGCGCCTCGTACCTGACCACTCCAGGTATCACCCAGTCCCAGCTCGGCAACCCCGACCTGCGTTGGGAGACCACCACCCAGGTGAACTTCGGTCTTGACTTCGCACTCATGGAGAACCGCATCGGCGCCGTGCTGGACTTTTACGTGAAGAACACCGAAGACCTGATCCTAAACCGCCCCATCCCGACCTCTTCCGGATTCAGCTCCGTGATCGCCAACGTGGGTAGCATGCGCAACACCGGTTTGGAGGCCGCCCTGACCTTCGTCAATGTTCTCAAGAACGACTTTTCCTGGACCACCCAGCTCTCGGGTGCCTGGAACAAGAACGAGGTGACCGCCCTCTTCAACGACCAGCCGCAGGACTTCGGCTTCGCTACCCGCCTTGCCGTGGGTGAGCCCGTAGGTTCCTTCTTCGGCTTGGTGACCGACGGCATCTATCAGAATCAGGCACAGATTGACGCCGATAACGCCCTCAACACCGACCCCGACGTGGACCGCGACTTCATTCCCGGCGCTCAACCCGGTGACTTCCGCTTCGTGGACCAGAACGGTGACGGCATCATCAACGACGACGACCGCACCTTTATCGGTAAGGCGCTGCCCGATTTCACCGGCGGCGTTAACAACAAGCTGAGCTATAAGGGACTGGAGCTTGACTTCTTCTTCCAGTTCAGCCTCGGCAACGATGTCTACAACAACAACCTCGCCTTCGCCGAAGGCCTCAACTCGGTCTTTGCCCCCACCGTACGCGCTTACGAAGGTGCCTGGCGCCAGGAAGGCGACGGAAATATGTTCCCCCGCATCACGGGCGGTGCCTCGGCCGACAACAACCGGCAGGACAGCGACCGCTACGTGGAGGACGGATCTTTCGTTCGCCTGAAGACGGCCACCCTGGCTTACGGCCTGCCCAAATCGCTGACCGAGAATATCGGCTTTGATCAGATCCGGGTATTCGCCCGCGGTACCAACCTGATCACCTGGTCGGACTACAGCTGGTTCGACCCCGAGGTCAACACCTTTGGCGACAGCAACGTGGCACTGGGCACGGACTTTCTGACCCTCCCCATCTCCCGCACCGTCGAATTCGGCATCAACCTCGGATTCTAAACCACTCCAAAACCAAATAATAATGATTAAGCAATTAGTTAACCTCACCATGGGAGTGGTGCTCGTAGCCGGCATTTCGGGCTGTGATACCTACGCCCTGGACGCGGTCCAACCCATCGATTCCGTACCCCTCGACCTCGCCGTCACCGACGCCAAGTCGGCCGGTGCCGCCCGTGCCGGCGTCTACGACGAACTGCAGGACGCGGACCTGACCTTTGACGGCTACATCGCTTCTTACACCTACTTCAGCGACGACACCGACTGGACGGGCACCTTCCCGACCCGGGCGCAGTTTGATACCTACAACGTACTTCCCTCCAACGGCACCATGGCCGCTTTCTGGGGAGCCTACTACGAGGTCATCAATACCGCCAATAACCTGCTCAACATCCTTCCCTCGGTAGAAGACGCTTCGCTCACCGACGAAACCCGCAACAGCTTTCTCGCTGAGGCCCGTTTTGGCCGAGCTATCGCCTACTTTCACCTCGTGACCGGCTGGGGCGGCGTACCGCTCATCCTTACGCCGACGGTAGGCGTGGGTGAAGAGCTCAACGTTCCTGCCTCCAGCGCCGAACTGGTGTACGAGCAGGTCATCAGTGATGCGCAATTTGCCGCCGATAACCTCGGCAGCGGCACGCTGGGCATGAACCCCGAGGCCGCCAACGCGCTACTCGCCCGCGTGGCCCTCATGCAGGGTCGTTACGAGGACGCCGGCAACTTCGCTACCAGTGCCATTGGCGAGGACTACGATCTGACCGACGTACCCTACCTCGAGGACGAGATCTTCTACTTGGAATTCTCTTCCACGGACGGACAGAGCAACGCCTTCTTTTTCGGTCCCGACGCCCTGGGCGGTCGCTACTCCATCGCGCCCAGCGCGAAGCTGTTTGACGCCTACGAAGACGGTGACACCCGCAAGGCACTGTCCGTAGACACCCTCGGCGGGCGGCGTTACGGCCTGAAGTACAATGACTTCTCCGCCGCCGCCGGATCGCAGAGCGATCCCATCTATTTCTTCCGGGCCGCGGAGCAGGTGCTGATCCTCTCCGAGGTAGCCGCCCGCAACGGTGACTTTGACACGGCAGAGATGTGGATCAACCAGGTACGTACCCGCTCCGGACTAGACGATATCGAAGACATGGACGACAGCAACTACCTGGACTACATCCTCCAGGAACGCTACGTCGAACTGGCTATGGAAGGTGGTTTCCGCCTGTGGGACCTACGCCGCACCGGCCGTGCCGTTGACGTGCTGGGCCCCGACGGATACGACCCCTGTGATGCCGTCTGGCCCTTCCCCCAGAGTAATATCGACACCAATACCGCCCTGGAGCAGAACAACTGCTGCAACTGCTAGTCCCCAAGACTATACCCCTACCGCATCGACGCCCCGCTTCCCCCGAAGCGGGGCGTCGTATTTTACCGCTATCCCAAACCCGCCGATCTTGCCTTCCCTACTTCGCTCCCCCCGCCACCTGTTCGTACTGCTGTTCTGCCTGGCCCTCCTGGGATACGGCCTGTACCGCGGATTTTCTTACGATACCATTTACGGAGAGAATGGCCGGGGCACCGTGTGGGGTTTGCAGTTCTCCCCCTGGATGCTGGTCGTGTGGGTGGTGGCCGCGCTGGCCGGAGTCTTTCTGTGGCAACGGGGGACCCGGTAAATTTGTCCTACGTTTGCGCCGCCTAATCCCTACCCCATGATCACCGTAATTTCCGGAACCAACCGCCCCGAGAGCCGGACGCGCCTCTTTGCCGAGTACTTCAGGCAGCAACTCGTGGCCCTGGGCGAGAGCAGCCAGCTTCTGGATATGGCCGATCTCCACCACGGCTATTTCCACACGGAGATGTACGAGAGTACGCCCGGCGATCCCCGGCTGCTGGAGATACAGCGGGAGTACATCGCGCCGACCACCAAGTTTGCCATCTTCGTGCCGGAGTACAACGGCAGCTACCCGGGGGTACTGAAGCTATTCCTCGATGGCATCTCGGTACTGAATTACTCGAAGAACTTCGGCGGCAAGCACGTGGCCCTGATCGGTCTCGCCTCGGGCCGGGCCGGCAACCTGCGGGGCATGGACCACCTGGCCGACGTGTTTGCCCACATGGGCGCGTGGGTGCTACCCAACCGGCTGCCGATCTCGGGCATCGAAGGCCTCATTTCCGGGGACGAACTCACCGACCCGGAGACGAAAAAAGCTTTAAGGCAGCAGGCTGAACAACTAATTAGCGCCTAGAACCGTAATCCTTGAGGAAGTCAACCACCTATGTCTAAGAATTTACTGATTGTAGAGTCTCCCGCGAAGGCGAAGACCATCGAAAAAATCCTCGGAAAGGACTACACCGTGAAATCCTCCTTCGGCCACGTCCGCGACCTGGACAAGGGAGACGGTGCCGTGGACGTAGACGATAATTTTGCCACCAAGTACGTGGTCTCCCCGGAGAAGCGCAAGGTGGTCAAGGAACTAAAGGCCGCCATGAGTAAGGCGGACACCGTCTGGCTCGCGACGGACGAAGACCGCGAAGGGGAAGCCATCAGCTGGCACCTTTGCGAAGTCCTCAAACTCCCCGTGGATACCACCAAGCGGATCGTCTTCCGCGAGATCACTCCGCCGGCGATCAAGGCGGCGATCAATAATCCCCGGACCGTTGACGTCAACCTGGTCAACGCCCAGCAGGCCCGCCGGGTACTGGACCGGCTGGTCGGCTACGAGCTCTCCGGCGTGCTCTGGAAGAAAGTCAAGTTCGGGCTGAGCGCAGGGCGTGTACAGTCCGTCACCGTGAAGCTGGTGGTGGAGCGGGAGCGCGAGATCATGGGTTTTGAGGCCTCCCCCTTCTTCCGGGTGAACGCCATCTTTACCGTTCGCAACGAACAGGGTAAGGACGTTGAGCTGAAAGCCGAGAGCCCCGACCGCTTCGACGACCAATCCGGCGCCGAGGCCTTCCTGAAGCGCTGCATCGGCGCCGAATTCAGTATCAGTGACATCGAGATCAAGCCGGCCACCCGCAAACCGGCCCCGCCCTTCACTACCTCCAACCTCCAGCAGGAGGCAAGCCGCAAGCTGTACATGAACGTGGAGCGCACGATGCGTACCGCGCAGCGCCTGTACGAAGCCGGCCTGATCACCTACATGCGTACCGACAGCATCAGCCTGTCGGAAACCGCCCTGCAGGCCATCGAGCAGGAGGTGACCAAAGAGTACGGCGCCAACTACAGCAAGGTCCGCCGCTTCAAAAGCAAAAAGAAAGACGCCCAAGAGGCCCACGAGGCCATCCGCCCCAGCTACGTCGACCGCCACACCATCAAACAGGGTGACCGCGATGAGCAGCGCCTCTACGAACTGATCTGGAAGCGGACGATGGCGAGCCAGATGGCCGACGCCGAACTGGAAAAGACCACCGTCAACATTGCCATCGACAAGGCCCCCGACGCCCGCCTGCGGGCGCAGGGCGAGGTCCTGAAGTTCGACGGCTTCCTCAAGCTCTACATCGAGAGCAACGACGACGATGAAGAGGATGAGACCACCGAAGGCATCCTGCCCCCGCTGTCGGAAGGACAGCTCCTCCCCCTCCAGGAGATGATCGCTACCCAGCGTTTCACCCGCCCGCCCACCCGCTACACCGAGGCTAGCCTCGTAAAGAAACTGGAGGAACTCGGCATCGGCCGTCCCTCCACCTACGCGCCTACCGTATCCAAGATCATGGATCCCAAGCGCGGCTACGTCACCCGGGAGAACCGCGACGGGGAAGAACGGAACTATACTGTGCTGACCCTGAAGGACGGCAGCATCGCCGGCGAGACCCGCACGGAGGTCACCGGTACGGTCAAGAACCGCCTCTTCGCCAGCGATATCGGCATGGCCGTCAGCGACTTTCTCGACGAGCACTTCGAGGACGTCATGAACTATCAGTTCACGGCCGACATCGAGGATAAGTTCGACGAAGTGGCCGAAGGCCACGTGACCTGGACGCAGATGCTCCAGGACTTTTACCACCCTTTCCACGAGATCGTGGACGAAACCACCGAGAGCGCCGACCGCGTCACCGGTGAACGCATCCTGGGCAACGACCCGGTATCGGGCAAGACCATTTTGGTACGCCTCAGCCGCAACGGTCCCGTGGTGCAGCTGGGTGCCCCCGATGAACTCGTCCCCGACGAGAAGCCCCGTTACGCTAACCTTCCCGCCGGCATGAGCATGGAAGAGATCGAACTGGAGCAGGCCCTGCCCCTCTTCGACCTGCCCAAGGTACTCGGCGAAATCGAAGGACGGGAAACCGCCGTGGGCATCGGGCGATTCGGGCCCTACATCCGCTGGGGGGAAGACTTCATCAGTTTGCCGAAGGGCGACGACCCCCACTCCACCACCCTGGCCGACGCCAAGGTGCTGGTGGCCGCCAAGAAAAAGGCCGACGAGCCGGTGATGACCTATAAGGGCCTGGCCGTCACCCAGGGCGAGGGCCGCTTCGGTCCCTTCCTGAAGTGGAACAACATGTTCGTCAACATCCCCAAGCGGTACAATCCGGGCAACCTCAAGAAGGGGGAGATGGAGGAGCTCATCCAGGCCAAGGAAGAGAAGGAAGCCAACCGCTACATCCAGCGTTTCGACGCGGACAAGATCGACGTGGAGCAGGGCCGCTGGGGCCCGTTCATCCGTTTCAAGAAGAAGTCACTCAAGCTGCCCACCGTCGATGGTAAGAAGATGACCCGCGAGCAGGCCGCAGAGCTGTCCCTGGAGGAAGTCAAGACCATCATTGAGGAGCAGGTCCCCAACGCCTTCAAGGCAAAGGCGAAGAAGGCACCCGCCAAGAAAAAGGCCCCGGCCAAGAAAAAAGCCACCGCGAAAAAGAATTGATCAACGCCCGCCCGCCCGCGGTTTAACACTCACCCCCATGGCAGAGGACAAGAACAAGCAACAACCTAACCAACTCAGTATCGACCTGCCGGAGGACATCGCCGAGGGCGTCTACTCCAACCTGGCGATCATTACCCACTCTAGTTCGGAATTCGTGGTGGATTTCGTGCGGATCGTGCCCAACGCCCCGAAGGCCAAGGTCAAGAGCCGGGTGATCCTGACCCCTGAACACGCCAAGCGGCTGCTGGCGGCCCTGGCCGACAACGTGCAGAAGTACGAGCGGCAGTTCGGCACGATCAACAACAGCGGGGGGAATAACGGTCCCCAGTTTCCGCCCACCTCCTTCACGCCTACCGCCCAGGCGTAATCGGGGAGAAATTCTTGCCCAGAACTTTTGCGCTCTTCCGGGTAGTTGTATATTTGCAGCCGCTTAGCTTTACCCGGTCGATTAGCTCAGTTGGTTTAGAGCGTTGCATTGACATTGCAGAGGTCACTGGTTCGAATCCAGTATCGACCACCCATAAGAAGAGTTCGGGATGTGGCGCAGCCCGGTAGCGCACACGCCTGGGGGGCGTGGGGCCGCTGGTTCGAATCCAGTCATCCCGACACCACGTGAGAAGGTCAGTCTGTCTGCAGACTGGCCTTTTCCATTTCCAGGAAATCACCATTGAACTGATAATTAGCCTTTTAGCTAGTTTTCAGGGCGGCAAACCGGCTTTTTCGTCGGAACACAAGGCCGAAAAGTGTCCTTGTTCTCCCCGTTCCCCCACCCTAGTTTTGCTTTACCGGTTACCCAACGCCCATTTCCTACATCAGTCGGCATCCCGCCACCCGGCAGCCTGATCTACGCAAATCCTATCCGTTCAAGATTAACACCTGATCCATGATTGAAGACGAACTCGTGTGAGCCCCGCGCCACGCAACACCTGAACCCTTAGCTCGATAATTTACTCGCCGCCCCGGACTCATTTTGCCACAAAATGTTCCCTATCTTGCGCGGGTATGAACGAGCACCTTGATCCCACCGCGGCCCACCTGACTCCCGAAGACGGAGCGATGGAACGCGCCCTGCGCCCCGACAGCCTGAGCGAATTCAGCGGTCAGCCCAAGATCGTCGAGAACCTGAAGGTTTTCATCCAGGCAGCTGTGCAGCGTGGCGACTCGCTCGACCACGTTCTCCTCCACGGCCCGCCCGGTCTGGGCAAGACCACGCTGAGCCAT
>JBGTHX010000155.1:0-4223 GCA_041746055.1 Lewinella sp.
GGCGTGCTGGTCGCCAGCCATGCCCGCGATGGGGATTTCCGCGCCAAAGAGCGTAGTGCTGCCGTACACCTCGCTGCTCGAGCGTACTTCGGGAAGCAGTGCCCGGGGAATGTCAAGCTCGCGCAGCAGGCGCTCATCCCAGTCGCGCTTCCGGATGTCAAAAAGCATAGTCCGGCCCGCGTTGGTGACGTCGGTCACGTGTACCTGTCCCCCGGTGAGCTGGTACACCAGCCAGCTGTCCATGGTGCCGAAGCACAGTTCTCCCGCCTCGGCGCGTTCCCTCGCACCCGCCACGTGGTCCAGCAACCACTTGATCTTGGTGCCGCTGAAGTAAGCGTCGATTACCAGACCGGTAGTGTCCCGCACGTGATCCTCGAGGCCGCGCTGCTTCAGTTCGTCGCAGAGGTTGGCCGTGCGGCGGTCCTGCCACACAATGGCGTGGTAGATGGGGCGACCGGTCTTGCGGTCCCACACGAGCGTGGTCTCCCGCTGGTTGGTGATGCCGATGGCCGCGATGTCGGAGGCGGAGATGCCCGTACGCTGGAGCAGTTCCCGGATCACGGTCACCTGCGATGTCCAAATCTCGTCGGCGTCGTGCTCCACCCAGGCCGGATGGGGATAGTACTGGGTAAACTCCTTCTGGGCGGTACCGGTGATGGTGCCGTCGTGGGAGAACACAATAGCCCGGGAGGAGGTGGTGCCCTGGTCCAGGGCGAGAATGTACTGTGGCATGATCGGGTGACGTATGCCGCAATATATCACTTATGGCCTGTCCGGCCACGGCCGCCTCAGGAATGGACCGGCGTACCCTCGACCATCCGGTCGTAAGTCTCCATCAGCTGTTCCGCGAGTTCGCGGCGGTCGTAGTGGCGTAGGAAGTTGGCGTAGGCATTGCGTCCGATGGACTCCAGGGATCTGCCCCGGCGCAGGCACTCTTCGATGACCTGCGCAAATTGTTCCGCCGTATCGGCGATGAAGAGATCGCGGCGATTGCGCGCCCGGATACCCTCCAGGCCAATGGTGGTGGTGATCACGGTACGCCCCAGCGACATGGCCTCCAGAATCTTGGCCCGCATCCCGCCTCCGCTCAGGAGAGGTACTACGCTGATGCTGTGGGAAGAAACGAAGTCACAGCTGCTCTCCACCTCTCCGTGGACGACCACCTTATCTATTTCCAGCGCCCGGATGCTGTGGGGCATGTTCCGCCCGGCGATGTGGAATCTGACGCGGGGGCAGCGCTCGTGGATAAGCGGCCAGACTTCGTGCAGAAACCACTGGAGTCCCTCGAGGTTGGGCAACCAGTCCAGAGAGCCGATAAAGTGCAGGTCGGGAGCGGCGGCGTAGCTGTGGTAGGACGGCGGTCCGCAGGGAGTTTCCAGCCCGATGGGCAACACCTGGGTAAGTCCCCGGCTGCCCAGCCGTTCGAAGTTCCGTTTGTCGCGATGGGTGATGGGTAACAGCAGATCGTACTGGTTGAGCTGGCTCCGCTCGTAATCCCGCAACTGCCGCGTCAGGTGACGCAGGTACCACCGCTTGGGCGCGAAGGAGATATTGTCACTGCACCGCTCCCAGATCTCGTGCTCTACATTGTGGGCCCGCATCACTACCTGGGCGTCGGAATGCCGGCGGATCGTGGGAATGTAGGGCGACAGGTAGAGCGTCTCAAGTTGAACGATGTCGAAGTCTTCGTCGTCGAGCCACTTGGCCAGCGCGCGGTGGTAGGCGGGCTGGTGAAAACGGCTGATGTGGTAGGAGGTACCGCGCAACAGGTTGGCCGCCGCATCGATCGGACTGATCACGTTGTCGATGGGTACGGTGCGCACTTCGTGGTAATGCCCCATCTCTTCCGGCAGTTGCCGGCCGTCGAAGTAGTGCTTGGAGGTATTCATCGCCAGCAGGCTCACCTCACAACCCAGCTCGCTGAGGCTTTTGGTTAGGCCGTGAATGGCCAGGCTTTCACCGTCCTTGAGGGGGAACGGAAATTTTTTTGTCAGTATCAATAGTTTCATACCGGTCGGGCTGGGGGCTGGGCATTCACATTGAAGTGATACCTACTCGTGGTGTTCTGTGGCCTGTAACGCTGAAATTCGTTGAAAAGTGCAGGCCGCCGGGGGCATCCCCGGCAGCCGGCCGCTAGTCTTCCCAGCTGTTGTTGGTAACATCATCCTCAAACATCCGCCCGCGGGCGTTGAGTTCGACCTTGCCAATATCTTTCTTGTTAATATCTAACTCAAAGCTATAATCAGGGTGGGCCCAGCCCCAATCCGGCAGCACCGTCCAGTTCTTGGCGTATTCCGGTTGTGGTTTCTCCCCGCGCAGGATTTCAGGGGCCACGTAGTAGTACTGCTCGCTGCCGTCCGTCAGCGTCACGGTAATTTCGAGCGGCATCGGCATACGCCCGACGCGTTCCAGGTCGATGCGGGTGGTGCCCGACGCGTCGAGGTCCTCTACGTCGGTGACGGCGTAGTCAGCGTAGTCCGTGCTATTTACCCAGTATTCGCGGTACCAGTCCAGCTCCAGTCCCGAACACTTCTCGGCCACGCGGATGAAGTCGTTGGGGTTCGGGTGCTTAAAGTGCCAGTCGTTGTAATAGCGGTGTAGGGTACAGTCAAAGGCGTCCTCCCCGATGATGTAGCGCAACTGCTCCAGAAAGACGGCCCCGTTCACGTAGCTGGCTACGCTGTAGGCGCGGTTGGTGGCAAAGTGATCGGAGTGGATACTCAGCGCCTCCTGCTGACCCGACTGCCGGAAACCGCGCAGGCCGGCGTAGGTACCCGCGTGGGGATTGGCCTGCACTTCCCCGTCTACCAGGCCCTCGGCGCGCAGGTGGTTCATCACCTCGCTGGCGGCCCAGCTGGTGAAGCCTTCGTCCATCCAGGCGTAGAGCGATTCGTTGGTGCCCATCAGCATCTGGTACCAGGTGTGCATCAGCTCGTGAACGCTCACGCCCACCAGACTATTCAGGTTGCGCTCCCCGGTGATCAGCGTGGCCATCGGATATTCCATGCCGCCGTCGCCGCCCTGAATAAAGCTGTACTGCTCGTAGGGGTAAGGGCCGTACTGCTCGTTGATGTAGTTGAAAGCCTCGCTCATGATGGCCGGCAACTGCTCCCAGTTTTCGGTGGTTTCGGGGCCGGGCTGATAATAGAAATTCAGCGTCAGGCCGTCCGGCCGCTCCAGCTGGGTGCGGGTGTATTCGGGGTCCGCGGCCCACATGAAATCGTGTACCATCGGGGCCAGGATGTGGTAGCGCTGCTTCCCTGCCTCGCCGGCCGTCGGCTCCCCCTGCTGGTATCCGGTACCGCCGACTGTATAGGTCTTGTCGATATCAATGGTCACGTCGTAGTCGCCCCAGACGCCGTAAAACTCCCGTCCGATGTAGGGATCGGCGTGCCAGCCCTCGTAATCGTATTCCGCGAGTTTGGGATACCACTGCGCCATGCTGTACCGGACTCCTTCCGCGTTGTCCCTTCCACTGCGGCGGATCTGCAGGGGCACTTGCGCGTCCCACTGCATGGTGAAGGTGGTGCTGTCGCCCGGGAGGATGGGCTCGTCCAGACTCACCTCGAGCACCGTGCCCACGGTTTCGTAGCTGAGACCGCTTCCCGCCCGTTCCAGTTTCTTGACCTTGATGTAACCGATCTCGTCCGGCTTGAGCGTGTGGATGCGGTCCGCGACGCGCGGGTCGGAGTCCGGCAGGTTCAGGTTCCGGGCGTCCATCTGGCTACCGGGCTGGAAGGCGTTAAAGTAGAGGTGGTAGAATACCTTATTCAGCGTATCGGGAGAGTTGTTGTAGTAGGTCAGGACCTGGTCACCGGCGTAGCGGTTGGTTGCGACGTCCATGTCGACGTTCATCTCGTACCTCACGCGCTGCTGCCAGCGGTCGGGCTGGGCGTGGAACAGGGCGGGGACGCAGGTGCAAAGCAGGCACAGTAAGCGGAGGGGCAAAAAAGGCATCTGGTTCATTTGGGTGATATACGAGTACGGGAAATACAAAGGCGCAACGCACAAGGAGGCCGAAGCGCTGACCTCAACCCCCATTTTCACGGCAAAATAACATCATGACTCATCGGGACGTTCCCGACAGGCCTCCGAACGTCCGCTCCGGTGGCGGGTTCTTGTGTAGAAAATAACCCCCATGCCCGATCCCGCCCCCATCATTGCCCTGGCCGGTGCCACCGGTGACCTCGGCGGCCGAGTGGCCCGCGAACTCCTTGCCCGCG
>JBGTHX010000156.1:0-2497 GCA_041746055.1 Lewinella sp.
ATGGTGGCCATGGCCAGTCCGGCGCCGTTGACCATGCAACCTACGTTACCGTCGAGGTTGACGAAGTTCAGGCCGTAGCTCTGGGCTTCGACTTCGGTGGCGTCCTCCTCGGAGGTGTCGCGCATTTCCGCAATGTCCTTGTGGCGGTACAGCGAGTTATCGTCTACGCTGAACTTGCAGTCGACGGCTACGATACGGTCATCACCGGTGTGCAGACAGGGGTTGATCTCGATGAGGCTGGCGTCGGCGGCCAGGTAGGCCTGGTAGAGCTTGGCGATGAACTTGGTCATATTCTTGAAGGCCAGTCCTTCCAATCCGAGGTTGAAGGCCACCTCGCGGGCGTTGAAGCCCAGCATGCCGAGCTCGGGATCGATGTAGGTCTTGTGGACCAGGTGAGGGGTCTCCTCGGCCACGGCCTCGATGTCCATGCCCCCCTGGGTGGAGTGGATAATCACGTTCTGCTTGCGCTCGCGGTCCATGAGGATGGACACGTAATATTCCTTGTTGGCGTCGAAGTCGGGGGCGTAGGCGTCCTCGGCCACGAGGATTTTGTTCACCTGCTTGCCGGCGCCTTCCATGCCGCCGGGGGTCTGGGGCGTCTTGAGCTGCATGCCCAGGATATTGGAGATATGCTGCTTGGCCTCGTCGCGGTTCTTGGCGAGTTTGACGCCACCGCCCTTACCGCGGCCACCCGCGTGGATCTGCGCCTTGATCACGGCAAAGGGACTGCCAGTCTCCTGGGCGAGCTGATCGTATTTGGTCATGGCCTCATCCACGGTGTCGGCGGCGTAGCCGTTTTGGATGGGTACGCCGTACTGGGTGAGGATGGATTTGCCCTGGTATTCGTGGAGGTTCATTGGCTAGATTTTTCTGGGTCGTGAAGGTAGGAAAAATACGCAGGAGGCAATGAGCGGGGACTCAGTGGCTGATGTGACTCCTGATTTACAGAACGTTAAGGGACCCGCCAAAGCGACTGCGAGTCGTTTACTACGGGCAGGCCGTCCGACGGGCCCGGTCACCGCTCCCACCACCTGAACCTCACCGGATGAAGCACCTTCACCTCTTCGCGGCCCTGGCCACCTTTACGGCCCTGAAGCTCTGGCACCGCAGCGCCGGTGCCGAGCAGCTGAGCTTTCTCCTTGCCCCCACCAGCACCCTGGTCGCCCTGGCCGGGGGTGGGCCCGGCCGGTGGATCACCGGCCGTGGGTACTACCACGCCTCCGGGGATTTTCTGATCGACGCCGGCTGTGCCGGCTTCAACTTCTTCTGCCTGTCCTTCGCGGTCTTTTCCCTGCTGCTCCATACGCGCCTCCGGCTGCCCTGGAGCTTGATCGTTTGCCTGCTGGCCGCCTGGCCGGTGACCCTGCTGGCCAACAGTTCCAGGATCCTGAGTAGCCTGTGGCTGTCCGGACGTACGCCCGCCGGGGCGTTCAATCCACTGCTTCACCAGTTCCAGGGAGGCGTGGTGTACCTGTCCTTTCTCTGCGCTGCCGCCCTGGCGACCACCTATCTCCTTCGCCCCAAAACCCCCTTCCGTGCAGCTGATCTGTAAGTCCCGCTGGTTGCTCCTGGTGACCGTGCTGCCGCTGGCAAGTCTGCTGTCGCTGGGGTACTTCCAGTATGCCTTAGTGGAGACGCTGCTGCCGGAAGAAAGCCTCCAGGCCTGGTGGGACAACGGGCTGGTGCTCACCGGACTGATCGCCGTATGGTTCACGGTATCCATTGCACTGGATGCCGCCCGCCGCCCGCTGGGCTGGTTGGCCTTTGCGGCGCTGTTCGCCTCCGTGGTCAGCTACCTTGTCTGGACCCTCTGGCACATTGAAGCGTTCCTCCCCTGGAACCTGCCGCGCTGGCTGGGGGGGGCGGAATACCCGTGGTATGTGCTGGCGCTTGGTATGCCCTCCGTGCTGTATTCCCTTCTGGGGTACGTTCACCTGACCACTTCGCGCGACCGGTCTTACCGGGCTGCCCCGGGTTTTTTGTCCGCTCTGATCATTCCCCTGCTCGTTTACGTCGCCGGTCAGTGGGTGATCCCGGCGATAAATCTGCAGTCGGAAAACGAGATCATCGGTTATCTCGTCGTGCCCCTCATCGTAGCTACTACGGTTTTCCTGTTCCTGCTCGTGCGGGGCACTTATATCATGACCCTGAACCGGGCAACCTTCGACCGGCGTGGTCGGGCCCTTTTTTTGGTGGTGGTCACGATCGTGCTGCCCCTGCTGGGTCTGGCGGTAAATAACCGGTTGCTGGACTTCGACATCTGGTGGTCGTCGGGTGATTCTGGAGGACTCTTCGGGGACTTCCGCGCCCCCGTATTTTATGTACTGGCGCTGGTCAACGGGCTATACTGTTCGCTACCGCGACGCAACTGGCTGGTCTACCGGCTGCCTCTGTTCCTGGTGGGCAGTGCGGGCCTGGCCTTTCTGCTCTACTTCGTGCTGGTCATGCTGCCCTTTCTGCCCTTTTCGATTCTGGCCGTACTGCTGGCCGGGGTGGG
>JBGTHX010000157.1:0-4057 GCA_041746055.1 Lewinella sp.
GGGTCTCCAGGCGCCACTTCTCGGTCACCTCGAGCTCGAACTGCGTGACGATGTCGTGGGTCACCGTTTTGATGTCGACGCTTTCCTCGTCGTCAAAGCGGTTGACGTTCTGGGCGTAGGTGTAGCCCGCCCGGAGGAAGGTCTTCTCGTTGAATTCCGTGGTCAGGTCGACCGTTCCGCTGAGGTTCTCGCTGGTGTTGGTACGGGCCACGCCGTCTACGAAGCCCTGCCCGATACTGCGGTTGCCGTTGACGTTGGCGCGCATTTCCCCCTTGATGAAGTCCATGCCGATGGTGCTTCCCGCATAGAGGTACTGACTCCAGGCGTGGCTGACATTGATCGTCTGGTAGATCTGCTGGCTGGGCGTGAAGGTGAGGCTGTTTCCGAAGGCATTGTCCGTGTAGGCCACGCCGGTCGAGAGGTTGAGGCTGATGGCCCGGAACTGGTCGTTGAACCACATATTGCCGCCAAAATTGTGCTCGGTGGCGGGGTCAAGACCGGGGTTGCCTACGGTCACCCGACCGGTTACGGAGGGCCGGGCGATCGTCTGCAGTTGATCGACACTCGGGGCGCGCACGTCAACGCTATAGTTCACGCGAAAGAAGGCCTTATCCGTACGCATGCGCAGTCCGAAGTCGGGCAGGATGTAGGTGTAATTAGAGAGCCGGGCGGTATCTCCACTGACCTCCAGCTGGTTGCGCTGCACCCGGGCTCCCAGCTGTATGTTGTTGCCCTCCCCGAAGCGGTAGGAGAGGTCGGCTTCGCCACGGGTGGACGTCCACCCGCGGTTGAGCAGGTTGGTGGTCGTGGCACCCTCGTCGAGCCGGAAGGTGTAGTCCCCTTCGTCTTCGTCGTAGTCGTAGCCGACCTCGGTTTCGAGGACCAGTTTTTCGGTGAGGGGTTCGTCGTAGCGGACCTCACCATTATAATTCAGGGAGTTGGTAAGGCGGTCCTGGATCTGGGTGCCGTTCTGCAGGCTGCCCGCGATCGGCAGGGTATTGCTGCCGCCTTCCTGCAGCCCGGCCACTGCTACCCTCAGGTCGGTCTGATTCTTCTGCAGGTTGACGCCGGCGTTGGCCCCAAAGGTGCGCCCGCGTTTCTTGCCGAGGCGGCGATTGTAGCGGAGCGAGGCGCTGCCACCGGGGTTGGTACCGTCGGATAGCTCGTCGACGGTGTAGGACTGCGTGCCGATACTGTCACTGGTCACCTGGGTGTTGGCCAGGGAGCGGTTGTTGTTGTTGGCGAGTGTACCGTTGCCGTAGAAGCGCAGGCGTGAGGTGGAGTCGATCTCCTGCTCAAATTCCAGCGAGAGGCCGTGACTGAAGTTCTTGCTCGCGTCGGTTTGCTCGGAGAGGATGGTCCGTTCGTTGTTGGTGCGGGTAAAGGCCTGCCGTTCGGTGACGGTCTGCGTCTGCCGCCGCTCGAAGAGGGTATAATCCATGGTCAGCTGACCGTCTTTGCCTACGGACCGGCCGAAGTTGATCCCGGTCGCAATGCTGCGGTTCTGCCCCGGGGCTTGCCCGCCGTCGTAGTAGGGGAGTCCGCTGTTTCCGCCGTAGCTAAAATAGCTGCCCCGGCCGGAGCTGCGGTTGAAGTTCATGAGTTCGTCGCCGGTAAAGCCTACCCGGTTGACGTTGTTGATGGTCCCGAGCACCCCGATCTGGGTGGCGTCGCTGATGCGGAAAATCTTGCCGCCCCCATCAAAACGCGGATCATCCGCTCCGGCGGCCTTGCCCCCGCCGCCGTACAGCTCGCCGAAGACCTTGGCCTTGAATTCCTCCTTCATCTGCAGGTTCACGGTCGTATTTTCCTGCCCGTCATCGACGCCGGTGATCTCTTCGTCGTCGGTCTTTTGGTCGAATATCTCTACGTTCTTCAGGGCTTTGGCGTCCAGGTTCTGGGTGATCAGGGTGGAGTTGCCGGCGAAGAAGGGCTTGCCATTGATCATTACCTCCTGGACGACCTTGCCGCGGTAGGTGAGCTGTCCGTTGGCGTCGATACTCATGCCGGGCAGGCGCCGCAGCAGGTCCTCTACGTTGGCGTTCTCGCCCACCGCGAAGGCTTCCGCGTCGAAGAGCATGGTGTCCCCCTTCATGCGCATGGGGATGCGGTCGGCGGTGACCTCGATCCCGCTGAGCATGAAGCCGGCCGGGTACATGCGCAGCTCGCCCAGGCCCAGGTACTGGTCGGAGGCCGTGACGGTGAGGGGCTGGTCCGGCCGCTCGAAGCCCAGGAAGGTTACGCGGAGGAGGTAATCCCCGGGGGGAACTTTCTGCATCAGGAAGACTCCCTTGTCGTCCGTGGTGCCGAAGGAGGTAAGCAGCGTGTCGGAGGTGCGCAGCAGCACCGCGTTTGCGCCCGGCAGGGTCGTGCCGGTGCTGTCGACAACGGTGCCGCTGATATCGGACTGGGCGTAGAGGGCGGAATAACCAAGAAGGAATACCAGGGAGAGGAGAAGGTGTTTCATAGCTGGGGTTTACGGGGAGGCGGTAGAGGGGGCGGGTGATTAGTTGCTGCGTTCCCACCCGCGGCGGCGGCGTTCCATGACTTCGCGGCGCTTTTCGGCGACCTTATTGAATTTTTCCCGGGTGATCACGTCGCCTTCGGTGGGCTTGTCGAAGGCGAGCTCGGCCGGATTGGGCTGCATCGTCTTCATGATGTACTCCGTGAACATGCCCTCGTTCTGCACCTTGAGGTAGACAATAGCCCCCGGCAAACCACCGAAGCCGGCCGGTCCGATACCCAGGGGAATGGTTTCCGTGTAGTAGGCCGTCAGCGTATCCCCCTCGACCGAGGTGGCGAAGGCGACCTTGCTGGGCAGGGTGTAGGCCATATTCGCCTTCTGGTTGGCGGGGATCTCCCACTCGGGGGAGATCCACTTATCTTCCATGATGAAGGTACGGTCCATGATCTGCCGCTGGTCGGTGACCATGCTGTCCTGGATGCTGGTGTAGTACACGTCCGGGTTCTCGGTCTGGTTGCCGAAGTAGCGTCCGCGGGCGTTCGGGTCACGGGTCTTTTTGAGCTGCTGGTAGCTGAAGGCCTCCTCGTCAAAGGTCAGCCGGCCGGTCTGGTCGAAGGCGCCCTGGGCCTTCATCTCCTCCATCCGCTTTTTAGCGTCGATGGACATGCCGTCCCATACGGGGAATTCCTTGTGCTCGGTGTAATCGATGGTCCCGTGGGTGATCTGGGCGCCGAGTGCAGAGAACATACACAGGGAGAAGAGAAACAGGCAATACTTCATGTTCGGGAGGGGCGTTTTGCTGTAAATTACGGAAATAGGCAGGCGAAACCTAGCGGGGCGGCGGCCTGAAGCGATTCCAATAGACGGATCGGGTCTAATTGTCTACGGTTGGATACTTTCACCGGACGTTTTGGTGGGCGCCCCGCCGCGGATAACCACAACTAAACCCTAGCTTTACGCTGTTATCCCTGAGTGCGAAACCATCATCTATGACCCCCGAGGAAAGAAGTAGCCTGATCGACCGAGTGGACGATGCCCTCAATGAGGTGCGCCCGCACCTCGCGATCGACGGCGGAAACATCGAGGTGGTCACCGTCAGCGACAGCCGAATCGTCGAGATCAAATGGCTGGGCGCCTGCCATGGCTGCTCGATGACCGCCATGACCATGAAGGCCGGCGTCGAGCAGGCCATCAAGAGCAAATTGCCCCAGATCGCCGGGGTCGTGGCCGTTAATTAACCTCCCGCTTTGCAACTCTTCTACGATCCGGATTTGTCCGCCGGCGTCCACCGTCTCGCCGAGGAGGAGGCCCGCCACTGCGTGAAAGTGCTCCGTAAGAGGGTGGGCGATGTACTCGACCTCGTCGACGGCCGGGGGGGCTGGTTCCGGGGTACCATACGGGAGATCGGAAAACGCGACTGCGTGCTGGACGTGGTACTGATCCGCCGGGAGGAGGCCCGCGCCGCGCACCGGCTGACGTTGCTGGTCGCCCCCACCAAGAGCGCCGAGCGCTTCGAGTGGATCCTGGAAAAGGCTACCGAGATCGGCATCGACCGCATCGTTCCGATCGTCACCGAGCACTCCGAGCGGCAGC
>JBGTHX010000158.1:0-4636 GCA_041746055.1 Lewinella sp.
ACGTTTCCGTTACCTTTTCCCCGTCGAAGATCACGATACCGATCTCCGTTATCCGGGAGCGGGAGGCCCGGCCGCCCGACGTCTCGATATCAACGAGCGCGTATTCTCTCTTATTCATAGCTACGGCCCGCCCCATCCGGCGGTCTTCAATGCACTGGAATGGCCAAGGTATATCTTATAATTTGTTTTGCCTTCACGCTTACCGCAAATTGTTTTAAATCCGGCGGGGCCGCAGGTGCCCGGGAACCCGCCTACGCCCCCGCACCTGCGTTCCCCGCCGCTTACCATCCGGATTCCTACCTCAGTCATCTGCAGGGGAAAAGGCTGGGGTTGGTCGTTAACCAGACATCCACCGTCGGTGCCACCCACCTCGTCGACACCCTGCTGAGCCTTGGTATGGACGTGCAGCGCATCTTCGCCCCCGAGCACGGCTTCCGCGGCGAGGCCGATGCCGGCGCTAAGATCACCGACGGCACCGACCCCCGTACCGGCTTGACGATAAAGTCGCTCTACGGCAGCAACAAGAAACCGAGCCAGGAAGACCTGGCCGATCTGGACCTCATCGTCTTCGACATCCAGGACGTAGGCGTGCGCTTCTATACCTACATCTCCACCCTCCACTACGTAATGGAATCGGCCGCCCGCTACGGGAAGCCGGTGCTCATTCTCGACCGCCCCAATCCCAACGGGCAACTCATCGACGGCCCCATCCGGCAGCCCGGCTTCGAAAGCTTTGTAGGCCTCGATCCGATCCCCGTGGCCCACGGCCTTACGGTGGGGGAATACGGCCGTATGGTCAACGGCGAGGGCTGGCTGGGTGAGGGTCTGACGTGCGACCTGACGGTGATCCCGTGTCCGGGCTACACCCACGACGCGGTCTACGAGCTCCCCGTAGCCCCCTCCCCCAACCTGCCCAACCAGCGAAGCATCTACCTGTACCCGAGCCTGTGCTTTTTCGAAGGCACCGCCCTGAGCGTAGGCCGCGGCACGAATAAGCAATTTCAGCTCTACGGCCACCCGCGGCTCGACGGACCGGACACCTTCACGCCCCGCCCCGGCCCCGGTGCCGCCGATCCAAAGCTCAACGGCGAAACCTGCCACGGCTACGACCTCACCAACCGCCCGGCGGAAGATTGCCGCGCCGACCGGCTCGACCTCGCGCCGGTGCTGAACAGCTACGGCGACCTGACCGACAAAGGCGTGGAGTTCTTCACCCGCCCCGACTTCTTCGACCTGCTGGCCGGGACCGACGAATTCCGCAAGATGATCGTTGCCGGCAAGAGCGAAGCGGTGATCCGGGGCAGCTGGGCCGCCGGCCTGCAGGAGTACCGCACTATGCGGGCGGGGTATCTGCTGTACCCGGACAAAGACTAGCGGTGGCCCGTCTACTCCCGTTTCTCTCTGCCTACCGCTACACCCTGCTCAGCGCGGGTTTAGTAGTGGTTCTGATCCTGCCGCCGGTGCTCCGGTCGGTAGACCGGAGCTGGGAACCCTTTCCGGCGGTGCTGTTGTCCGGCGGCGGTTCGGTGGTTTCCACTCACCGGGACTCGGTCGACACGCAAGTATTGCGGGCGTACGGGTACCGAAGTAAGGACACCGTTCTTGTCCCGATACCACCGGATAGCCTCCTGCATCCGGTGCCCGGGCGCTACCTGAGCTACCTGTTCCACCGGGGTGCACTCGGCCCGACGGACGATCCGGCCGCGCGGCGGGAGCGGCGGGACTGGCTGGCGCCCCGGCTGAACCGGCTGGGGCTGAAGGATACACGGATGCTGTTACGGTCGGAGTCCCTGCGTATGCCGGATCGCGGACGGGATACGGTGGTGGCCACCGTAGTAAGCGAATGGTGGCTTGAACTGGATTGAGCCATACTGCCGGGCCGGTTTCCGCCGGATAGGTCGGGCCGTAGATCCGGCCGGACGGGGGGCGTCACCCGGGATGCGGATCGCTACGGGCCTGTTCTTTCTACTGGTGTACCTACCCTACTTCGGCTGGCTGGCGGACTTACCGCGGCTGTTCTTTTCCCCGCCACCGCTGAGCGTGGCAGCCCTCTTTACGGGTTACCCCGGACCGGCCTTCTTTTTAGTGCTCGAAGGCCTGATGGCAGTGGCGGCCGCGGCCCTCACCCTGGGCTGGCGGGCCAGATGGGCCGGCCTGGTGCTGGCCTTTACCCTGATCATCGGGCTGTCCTTCCAGTTCAGTCTGGGCAAGATCGACCACTTCAGTCTACTGCCCATCAGCCTCGTGGTGCTTTCCTTTTCGGACTGGGGCAGTGGGGCATGCCTCCGCCCGGATCGTCGGCTGGGGCTGGGTGCCCTGCCACTTTCGGTAACGGCTATCTGCCTGAGCTTCGGCATGCTGACGGCGGGATACTACAAATTAAGGGGCTGGGTGGACGGCGACCTGGGGACCAGCGGCGTCCTCAACTGGTATTACACGAGCTTTCACGGGGACATGGGGCTGCTACCGAAGGGCTGGCTGCTCGGCATAGGACCGGTCTGGCTGGAAGCGATGGACCTCGCGACCGTCGTCTTTGAATTGCTGCCGATACTGATGCTGTGGCTGGGGGATCGTGCCTGGCGTGGCTGGATCGCCGTGGCCTGTCTGTTCCACTTCGGCACTACCCTGCTATTGGGGATTGACTTCCTGTATCACGTGCCGGTGTACCTGCCCTTCGTTTTAGCCGGCCTACAGCAGCCCGGGCTCCGGCGGATCACTGCCGGAGCCGTCACAGCAGTGGCAACCCTGTCAGCTCACCACCTGCTGCTCAGCTGGTGGGGGCGGCCCGCGGTCTACTTTATGGTTCCGGATCAACTACTGCCCGGTGCGGTACGGGAATGGGGTATTGCCCTCATCTGGCTGGTCCTGGCCGGGCTGGCGGCCTGGACGGCAGTAACCGTTTCAAGTCCGAAAGTGCTAAAGCCCTAGATCGAGAATAGCGGTACCTTTGCCCCAGCGCTACCTCCACCTTCGGTCGTTCGCCAACCGGATTGAATGACCAAGTTTGAAACCCTCGCCTCCATCACGGATGTGCTTCTCGACGATGCCACCGGAGCCGACCTCCTGCGCGATACCATCGATATTTACCGCGACCTCCTGCTGACCGCCTCCGGCATCGACCTCGGCGGCGAAGAGAGTATCGACCACTTCGACACCGGCACCGGCGTCGCCATCGGCGCTACGTGGGCGGCCCTGTGCATCGACGATCTCGTGCGCACCAAGCGGTTCGTCAGCGGACTCAACCGCGCGGTACGGGATGTACTGGCCAGGAAATCCGGCCCCGTCCACGTTTTCTACGCCGGTACCGGCCCCTTTGCCACCCTGGCCCTGCCGCTGATGACGCGCTTCACGCCGGAGCAACTGCAGTTTACCTGCCTGGAAATCACGGACGCCAGCTACCAGGCCGTCCAGCGGGTCTTTGCCCATCTGGGCCTGGAGCAGTACGTGATCGAAGTGATCCAGACCGACGCTTCCACCTTCCGCATCGAAAGCGCCCTGCCGGTCGATATCATGCTGAGCGAGACTATGCAGTACTGCCTCATCGACGAGATGCAGGTGCCCATCGCCCTGAACCTCATGGCCCAGCTACCGCCGGAAGTACTCATGCTGCCCGAACGCATCACCCTGATGCTGGGCGTGCTGGAAGATACCCGCGACCAGGCGGTGGCCACGGATCTCGGCACCATCTTCACGGTAGACCGGGCTACCCTGGCAGCCTACCGTCCGGGGGGAGGGAATACCGACTTCCCCACCGTCCGTCTGAACGTGCCCGCGCCAAACGGCGTCGCCCACGGACAACTGGCCATCCGTACCTCAGTAGACGTGTACGGGGGCTACGGCCTCACCGATTACGAAAGCGGGCTCACGGTACCGCGCATCATCGGCGATTACCCCACCACGGAGGATCCGCTGGAGGCCATCGACTTTACCTACCAGATCGATCCGTCTCCTTTATTGTGGATGGACTTTGTGCTGCCGGGCGTGGCCCTGGCGCAGGTCTGAGCGACCGCCATACGTAACTGCTCCTCTGCGGTAGGTGATAGGTATAAGCCTGTTATCAAGAGCCTAAATCGATCGTACGCGCAAGAAACCTGCTGTGTCAGGACCACCATGACATGACCTCTCCCGTCCTGCCCCACGGTCATTCCAGCCGCCGCTCTCAGCGAACTTATCCAGGCCACAAACCCTTTGCTTATAACGTAAACTAAGCCATGGCCTACTCCCACCTGTCCGAAGTCTACCGTCCGGACTTCGGATTGCTCACGGATTTCTATGAATTGACGATGGCCGCCGGCTACCACCGCGCCGGGCTGGCCGAGCGAAGGGCTATCTTTCACCTGTTCTAC
Organism: Lewinella sp.; assembly: GCA_041746055.1. Classification (GTDB taxonomy): domain Bacteria; phylum Bacteroidota; class Bacteroidia; order Chitinophagales; family Saprospiraceae; genus Neolewinella. Next base: position 4,347 of record JBGTHX010000158.1, read on the forward strand.
CGGACGGCGCCCTTCAACGGTCATTTCGCTTTAGCGGCCGGCCTGCCACTTGCGATCGACCTGATCGAGCGTTTTCGCTTCAGCGTGGACGACGTACAGTATCTGGGCTGGCTCACCGGCGACGATGGCCAGCCCCTCTTCCGCGAGCCCTTCCTGAACTACCTGCAGCGGATGAAGTGGACCGGCAGCGTGGATGCGGTGCCGGAGGGCGAGATCGTCCTGCCCCACGAGCCGCTCCTCCGCATCGAAGGGCCCCTGCTGCAGGTGCAGCTGCTGGAAACCGCCCTGCT
>JBGTHX010000159.1:0-9047 GCA_041746055.1 Lewinella sp.
GGTTAAGGGGTGGTTCACCCAACGCGCCTTATTCACGACGCAGCCCTTTGAAGATTTTTCTGGCATATACGGGCGATTGGCCGAGCTCTTCGGGGTCCAGATCGTCTGATTACGTGCACGGCTTACCCGGGGAACTGCTGCCATGATGTCGTGGTTTCACCTGACCCTGCTGTACAACAGCCCCATCGTCCGTTCCCTGCGGGCTGATACTTCAAGTGAAGATGAGCGCTTGTCTATCATCGCGCAGAAATTAGGCGTGAAATCGCACGGGAAGGCGTTTGATTTTTTCCAGTTAGCCCGTCCGCTGTCGAGGCTATTGATTCAGATCGAAGCGGGCACCTACAACGATTCGGCAGCGGCGGTCGCCCTGTACCAGCCGGGACCGATTTCCGAGGACATCCGCCAGATTATCCGCGCGTACTCCTCCGCTACGAGTATCGATGTCACCGTTCCCCGGGGCAAGAATCTGTCTACGGTAAGCAGCTATACACCCGCTCTGGTGACGCAGTAGCGCGCGCTACGTTCCACACCACTTAACGAGTAACAACTCAATACACGCGGCATGCACGCTTTCGATAAGAATTTACCGTACCCCCACGACCGGGAGGATGCCTCCCCCTCCCTCGATGAGGTGGCGTGGGATCCCCCGTCCAGTTTTCCTGACTCTACCATTCCGGGAGCGCTCAACACGCCCTTTATCCACGAACTAAGCTCCAGCGAATTCGGGGAAGCGAATGTGTTCTCCGAACCAGAATTATTGAGTGCGGTGTGGGACAAGGAGGAGAATGAGGAGGACGATCCGAAGGAAGGTCACGAGGAAGAGGCAGAAGCCGTCCACGAGGATGACCTGGATGCAGAATTTGCGGAGGAGGTTCAATCCGAACTACAGGACTACCAGGTTGAGCAGCAAGCGAGTGCCCCGGAACTTTACGGGAACGGAAACCTGATTGAGAATGAGCTACAGGAGTTCTTCATCAAGTTGGATGGACTCAGAAACTGGTACGAGGACTTTAAAAACCGGACTACCCAGCAGCCTACTATTGTCGATTTGACCGGTATCGACCGGGCGTTGATCGGGCGCTCACCCAGGGATATGGCCAGGTGCATGGAGAAAAAAAAGAAGTGCCCGCCTACTGTAAGCCGTTCGCACCGGAGCCCGAGGGACATGAATCTCGTGAATAAGGTGGTACTCCACCATATGGCGTTTGCCAGGGACAATGATTTTTCCTCTTACTATAAGGTGGGCGCTCATTACATCATCCTGCGGGACGGTAAAATCGGTCACCTCTGGGACAACTCAACGGTGCTGAATGCATCCAATGGATTTAATAAAACTAGCGTAGCCATTGAATTCGCCGGAAATTTTCCCAACGAAATGGGAAGGTGGTGGGGGGACAACCCTAAGCAGCGGCACCATCCAACTCCCGAACAGATCGAAGCGGGGCGGTATCTGTTGTCCCACCTCAAGAAAACGATCCCCACGATGAAGTATGTTGTCGCTCACCGGCAAAGCAACGCGCTAAAAGTCAACGACCCGGGTCCGGAAATCTGGTACGGGGTAGGGGAATACGCCATCAGCAACTTGGGGTACTCCTCCGAGGGCGTCTCTCTGGTAGTCGGTAAAGGAAAAGCTATTCCGCAAGCCTGGCGCAGATGGGAGGAGACCAAGAAGTCCGTGACCTTCGTCGGCGGGCCCGCCGCTCCGCCGCGGCAGGAGCATTTTTCGGCGAATTATCCCTCCACTGGTTTTGACCATGAGGGAGAAAGTACTCCCGACCAGGCGGTGGTCCGGAATCGGTACTGGGCGGAAAAGCTGGGATGGGACCGATACCAGGATGCCATAAATAGCCTACTGCTTCCCCTGCTAGGCCTCAGTGACCTTAGCCTGGGAGAGGAGGCCTTCAGTCGCGGGGTAGCTATCTGGCAACGGCAGCAGGGCATGGATGAAGCGGGCGTCGATGGCATCATTGGCCCCACAACCTGGAGGGCGCTAAAAGCGGTGTTGGGGATCGGTTCCCCTGCCGCACCACCGGATCCGGTAGGCACTTCCCCGGTGGTGAGCGCCACCTTACCCAGGCTGGGGCGATTGGTGATCGATACGCAGGTTCCCGCCCTGGCTAAATCCCTGCCCTACTATCAGTTTACCGCCGAGGATGCCCAGTGGCTGGCCAGGTTCGTGAAGGGAGAAGCGGGGGGCAAAAACACCCCCGAGAACCATGCGGTCATTTTTGCCATGTTCAATCGGTATGGCGTCTTCAGGCACCGGGTTCCCGCTTGGGGAAGTTTTGGTGACTTTCTGAGAAAGTACTCCACCACCCTGCAGCCAATGCTGAAGAGCGTGGGCGCCGCAAGACGGGTATGGAGGAATTTTGAAAAAGACCCGCAAAAAAATCCCATTGACCGGGGGGTGGGAAACTACCCGGGCACGAATGTCCAGCGGGTACAGTACCGGCGCCATACGTTGCTTCAACGGCAAACGTGGAACGAATTTTCCGTCACCATCAGACAAATGGTCGTGGATATCCTCACGGGGAAAATCGAAAATCCCGGTATTGGTGCGGCTTCGGAGTTTGCCAGCACCCGAGTGTATTACCACGACCGCACCGGCAAGTGGCCCTCCACCGCCGAGTGGCAATCATTCACCAAAAATTTCAACCGGGAGAAATGGACCTGGGTGGGACCGATAAGCACCATCGATCAAGAAAAGAATGCCTTCTTCCTGGATAATCGGTTGTTGGGCGTACCTCAGGATAGCATCCGCGTGGTTCTGGACCGGTGATACGGCTTGGATGAACCTTGACGCACCCTACAACCCAGCAGCAGCACTAATCTCCAGCATCCGGTCGATACTCTTCACCCCTTTCTCAATCACCCACTCTGGAAGCAGGATTTCGGGCTGCTCGTACTTCATACAGAGGTAAAGCTTCTCCATCGTGTTCCGCTTCATGTGCGGGCACTCGTTGCAGGCGCAGGTATTATTGGGCGGGGCGGGGTAGAAGGTCTTGTCGGGGCTGGCCAGCTCCATCTGGTGGATGATGCCGGGCTCGGTGGCTACGATGAACTCGGTGTAGGCGCTGTCGCGGGTGAACCGCAGCAGGCTGGAAGTGGAGCCGACGTGGTCGGCGATATCCAGGATGTGGGCTTCGCACTCGGGGTGGGCGATGAAGGCGGCCTTCGGGTGGGCCATCTTGAGCTTGGTCACCTTCTCGTGGCTGAAGATCTCGTGGACCATACAGCTGCCATTCCAGAGCACCATGTCGCGACCGGTCTCCTTGATCAGCCAGCGGCCCAGGTTCACATCGGGCGCGAAGATGATCGGCTGGTCGGGGGGGATGGAATCGATGACGTGGCGGGCATTGGTGCTGGTACAGCAGATGTCGGTCAGCGTCTTGAGCTCAGCGGTGCAGTTGATGTAGCTGACCACTACGTGATCCGGATACTTTTCCTTGAATTTGGCAAAGACGGGGGCGGGGCAGGAGTCGGCGAGGCTGCAACCGGCCTTCAGATCGGGAAGGAGCACTTTCTTCTGGGGGCTGAGCATCTTGGCGGTCTCGGCCATGAAGTGCACCCCGGCAAAAACGATGATGTCGGCGTCGGTACTGGCCGCTTGCTGACTGAGGCCGAGGCTGTCTCCGATGTAATCGGCGATGTCCTGGATTTCTGATTCCTGGTAGTAGTGCGCCAGGATGACGGCATTGCGCTCCTTTTTCAGCTTATTGATCTCCTCGGCCAGGTCGAGCGTGGGATCCACGTCGATGTCGAGGAAGCCCTTACGTTTCAGGTTGCGGGTAGCGAAATCGAGATCGGCGGACATGGTCTTTATTTTTGCTGTAGATCGTCTGTAGAACAGGGTGATGTTCGATTAGTTGCTTTGCTTGAAAGTTAAACTAAGTGGGAGCGGTCCGACCGTTATCCGTCGGACCGCCCTCCGTCCGACCGATTTTTGTTGGACCGGGTAACTCGGCACCCGCGTCCCCGCCCAAAATATTAGCTTGCAGCAACCTAAAATATTTAAGCCATCGCCACCTTCACTTGGGCCATCCTCGGCCTCGGCAAGATCGCCCGCAAATTTGCCGAAGACCTGCAACGGGTGGAGGGCGCCACCCTGGTAGCCGTAGGCTCCCGCTCCCTCGACCGGGCGCAAGCCTTCGCCCGGGACTTTGGCGCCGAACACGCGGCGGGCAGCTACGAAGCCACCTTCGACGGGCCCCGCGTTGATGCCGTGTACATCGCCACCCCCCACACCGGCCACCACGAGCTTACCCTGATGTGCCTCCGCAAGGGCATCCCCGTGCTCTGCGAAAAGCCCCTGGGCCTGAACCACCGCGAGGTCGACGAGATGGTGGCCGTGGCGCGGGAAACCGGCACCTACCTCATGGAGGCCCTCTGGAGCCGCTTCATCCCCTCGATCGTGGAAATGAAGGAACTGGTGGACGGCGGGGGCATCGGCACGGTTGAGAGCCTGCGGGCCGATTTCGGGTTCCGGGGTGAGCCGCGCGAGGACTTCGACCGCGACCGTCTCTACAATCCCGCGCTCGGCGGCGGGGCACTGCTCGATATCGGCATCTATCCGATCTGGTTGGCGCAGTTCCTGTTCGGCGCGCCGCAGTCCCTACACGCCACGGCGCGGCTCACCGACCTCGGCGCCGACGTCGATACCCAGGTCACGCTGCGGTACCCCGGCGGCCGGCTGGCCCACTGCTATTCCACGTTACTGGGTGAAACCAAAACCGACGCCCTCCTGCTCGGCACGGAAGCGGAACTGCACATCCACGGGCGCTTCCACCACTCCCAGGGCTTCAGCGTGCTCCGTAGCAAGGAGGAGCCCCCCGAAAACCACTACCGCAGCTTCGACGGCAACGGCTACCAGTTCGAGGCCGAGGCCGTCATGGCCGACGTGCGCGCCGGCCGCAGCGAATCCGCAGCCTGGTCGCTCGACGACAGCCTGCTACTGCACCGGACGCTTACCGAGGTGCGGGGGATGATCGGGGTGGTATATCCCGGGGAGTAAGTGTCGGACGCTTGGGGCGGTTACTTACTCATTTGTAACCCATTCAAATAAGCCACCAGGTCCGCCAGTTCCTGCGGCTCCATGATGGTGTGCAGACCGGCCGTCATCAGACTTTCTTCCAGGGGCTCCCGCTCGGTGATCGTGGACTTTTCGATGTTCCGGCTCACGCCGCCCATCATGCGGAGGGTGAGTTGATCTTCGGTCTGGCTCTCGATGTAGCCGACGAGCTTGCTGCCGTCGGCCAGCGTAAGGCGGTACCCCTCATAGCCGAAGCCGATGCCCTGGCTGGGGTAGGCGATGGCGGACACAATGCCGCCGGCGTCGAACTTCTCGCCGATGCGGTCTAGGTTCGGGCCGAAGCGGACCCCCTCTCCGTTCACCTGGTGGCAGGCGGCGCAGTATTCGGTAAAGACGCCCTGCCCGTGGCCGGGATCGCCCTCCATGGACGCGATGCTGTTCAGGTCTACCTCCTCGCCGGTCCGGTGGGCGCCGAGCCAGGCGATCGCACCTTCGCGGATTTCGGCCCGCCAGGCCTGCGACAGCACCCGGGCGGTATAGCGGCTTTCCTCGCTACCCGTGGTATCGCTTCTGACCTTCCCGAGCAGGTAAGCCATGCCGCCCCACATATTGGCCAGGCTGCGGGTGGCCGTCTGTCGGATGGCCTGCGGTTGGGCCGCGTCGTCGCGTAATTCCTTGAGCCAGGATTCGATCTCCCCGCTGCGCTGGTAGCGTGCCAGTTCGGTCAGACGGGCCCGTTCGGTGGGGTCGGCACGACGGAAGCGTTCGAGGTAAAAGTCCGGACCGGTCAGGTCGTAAGCTGCCTGCACCGCCCGTTCGCGGAAGGTGTTGTCGGTACTCACCAGGGCCGAGTCGAGTAGGATGGGGGCCTCGCTCCTGAGCCCGGCGTTGCGGGCCACCATCAGCCACACGTCGCTGCCGCGCAATTGCGGCATGAGCTCGTTCACCCGGCGGGCAAGACGGGGGCTACGCTGAATTTCCTCGGGATCCAGGCTGGCGAGGGCATATCGGATCATCTCCTGCTGCCCGGGCCCTTCTGGGTTAAAGAGGGCCTGCTCGATCACGGGCCGGGCCACCTCATCGGGCTGGAAGTGCAGGGCGCGGAAGTAACGCGCCTTGTTGGTGGCAGTGTCCGCGGCCGCGAGATAGCGGCCGTAGAGATCCACGGCTTCGGGAGCACGGCTGCGCCAGACTAAGTCGGCCGCGGAGGGAGTATCCAGGTCGGGATCGGTAGCGCGCCAGGCGGCGAAGCGGGAGGGGGCCTGCAGGTCGGAAGCGATGCCCAGCGCTTCGAGGTACCAGCGATCCTGACCCGTATAGCGGTTGGCCAGGCGGGCGTAGAGGGCATCGGCGCGCGGGCCCTCGAGGTAGCGCAAGCCCAGGGCGGCCTCCCGCAGCAGGGCGGGGTTGGAGTCTCCTGTGCTGCGCTCGATGAGGGTAAGTAACTGCTCGTTATTGGCTCCGGGGTACTGTCGGGCCATGCGCAGGGCCTGTTCGCGCAGGGCGGGCTCGCCGCTGTCCCACAGCAGGGGCAACACTTGCTCGATGCCGTCGTCGAGGTCGGCCAACAGCCAGGCGGCGCGGGCGCGGGTGCGGAGGTCGGTTCCGGAATCCGCGAGTCGGTCCCGTAGCATGGAAGCGGCATCCGGCGCTTCGAGTAATCTTTGGTAGGCCAGGTAGCGGGTGGCCTGGTTGGGGTTCCCGAGGGCGGACAGCGCTCCGGCGGTGCTGGCAAGGTCGGGGAGTTGGACGGCGTAGCCGGCGTGACCGGCGCCGTACAGGCGGTATACGCGCCCGCGCTGGATGTCGGCCATCAGGTGACCGCCGACGCCGCCGTCGTACCAGTCGCTGACCAGGAGGGAGCCGTCGGGAGCGGCGCAGACATCACTTGGCCGGAACCACTGGTCTTGGCTCTCCATCAGATTGACGATCTCGGCGCGGTAGCCGGCGCCGTCCGCGGTGACGGGGTAAGAGCGCACGACATTGTGACCGGGCTCGGCGTGGATCATTTGTCCGTGAAAAACGTCGGGCAGGGCGTCCCCTTCGTAGACCAGGATGCCCGTGGGCGATCCGCTACCGGTTTGCAGTACGTTGGGCACCACGCCGGGGTCATTGAGGTGCCAGTGGCGCTCGGGGATCTTGTCTGACATACCCACCCGCGGCTCCTGCCAGGCGGCGCCGGTGATCTCGTCGTGGTAGCCGTAATTGCCGTAGTCCATAACGAAGTTGATGCGGGTGCTCTCATTGCCATCGTCGTCGTTGTCGCTCTGCCACAGCCGCCCGAAGGCATCGGGGGCCACCTCGAAGTTGTTGCGGAAGTTGTGCCCCATGATCTCTAGCCCGGTACCGTCCGGGTTACAGCGGAAAACCATGCCCTGCCGGAAGGTCTTTCCTTCCTCTACTTCGTTGCCGTGCATATCCCGCGCGATGGCACCGTCCTTGGTGCGGAGTCTTTTTCCTTCGTTACCGAAATTGAAGTAGAGCTTGCCGTCGGGCCCGAAAACGATGGCGTGCACGCCGTGATCGTGGTCCACGCCTTCGAGTCCGGTGAAGAGGGTATCCTTCTTTTCGGGCACGTCGTCGCCGTCGGCGTCGGTAAAGACTAACAGATTGGGACTGGAGGCCACGTACACTTTATCACCGAGCTTGGCGATACCGAGGGCTGCATTGACGTCCGGCCCCTGGTAAAAAACCTTGGAAGTATCGGCGTAGCCGTCGTGGTCGAGGTCCTCGAGGATAAGGATGCGGTCGCCCCGCTCCCGTACCGGGAAGTCGTTGTTGAAGTTCCGGTAGTTTTGGGACTCGAGGATCCACACCCGTCCACGCTCGTCGATGTCGAGGTTGGTCGGATTGATGAGCATCGGCTCGGAGGCAAACAGCTGCAGGCCCAGTCCCTCGTGGAGGGTGAAGGAGGCCGTGGCATTTTCCGGGAGCCGTTTATCGGCTTCGGCGAGGGCCGGAAAGTCGATGAAGGGTTGATCGTCGGCGGCGGGGTCGGCGGGCTGGCAGGCACACAGCAGCGACACGAGGCAGAAGAGGAGGCGGTGATTCAGCATGATCGGGAGAGTATGTCGAAAGATAACCAGCCCATGACTGCTTAGGCCACTAATGCGGCCAGCACGATGAGTCCGCCTACCGCTCATCCCGATGGCACTGAAGATGATATTTAGTGGGCCGAGTATGACGCCGGCTACGAACAGGCCGGCCACGGCCATAAGGCAACGCGCTCCTTGAGGGTGAGGTTGCGACCCAGACGGACTTCGAGATCATGGCGATCGACGGTGGCCGCCGGGGCCACGACTGTTTCGGTGGCAGCGTGGTCGCCGGATTACCTTCGCGGAATGAACGAACGTCCCTCCGTGGCTGACTTCGCTACCCTGTTCGGGCTCAGCCTGATCTGGGGCACGAGCTACATTCTCGTAAAGTGGGGCCTGGAGGTATTTTCCGCCCGGCAGATCGCGCTCCTCCGCTTGGGAATCTCGGGGCTTGCGCTGGCCCCGTTTGCCCTCACCCATTTGCGACGGATCTCCGTCGCTCAGCTGCCGCTGCTGTTGCTTGTCGGACTGACGGGCACGGCTATTCCCTCCTTTCTCTTTCCCGTGGCGCAGACCCACCTGAGCAGTAGTCTGACGGGTATGCTGAGCAGTCTGACACCGCTTTGCACTTTTCTGGTAGGCTGGCTGGTATTTCGGAACCGCCCGGTAAGGGAACAGGTGATCGGTATCGGGGTGGGCCTGCTAGGTGCCGTGGGCCTGGCGTACGTAACGCCGGGTCAGGAGGACGCCGCCGGACAACTCGCTTACGCGGGACTCGTGCTCGTTGCCTGCCTGTGTTACGGTACCTCCGCCAATCTTGTCGGACACTACTTCCGGGAGCTACCCTCCCTCACCATTACGGTGGTGAGTTTCTTCCTGGTGGGGCTACCGGCGCTGCTCTGTGCACTAGCTTTCAGCGGGGTGGCGGAGACGGTGGCGGAGGCGGGGCCGGCGGGGTGGCGGGTGCTGGGCTACGTGGCGGT
>JBGTHX010000160.1:0-4281 GCA_041746055.1 Lewinella sp.
GGTTAAGGGGTGGTTCACCCAACGCGCCTTATTCACGACGCAGCCCTTTGAAGATTTTTCTGGCATATACGGGCGATTGGCCGAGCTCTTCGGGGTCCAGATCGTCTGATTACGTGCACGGCTTACCCGGGGAACTGCTGAGCTGCGCGTCCGAAAGTACGGTTGCGGCCACGGTTACGGTGACCGAAGGACCTGCGCTGACCCAGGCCGTTACCATTGACAAACCCGCTCCCTGTTCCGGCGATGTGGTCACGATAAGCGTGGCCACACAGGCAAACAGCAGCTATACCTACACCATCCGTAACGGAAACGATATTTCTATCGGAAGTAGCTTTACAGGAACCGGCGGAGTGGTAGCCAGAACAACCACCTATGCCATAACGGATGCTACCCCGCTAATGAACGGACATTTTATGCCGAAGTATCCGGAGGATGCTTTGCCACCGCGGCACGGCTTGATACCACCGTGACCGCCACCGCGGCTACTAGCGCACCAGCGGCCAATGCCGGAACTGCGCAAACCGGGTGCGGGTCCGTAAGGCTCAATGCCAACCATGCTTCCCCAGGCGTGGGAACCTGGTCGATAGTCGGAGGCACACCGGCCGATGCTTCCTTCTCCGACACCAACGACCCAACGGCCACCCTTAGCGGCATGCCATCCGGAACATACACGGTCGTCTGGACCGTCGAGAATACCTGCGGCGGAGCCAATACCACCACATCAGACAATGTGCAGATAACCATCAACTGCTCGGCGGAGTACCTCGTGGCAGCTCCCAAATATGCTTCCCAGTACCAGAGCGGAGACGTCCTGGCATTGGCATCAGATGCAGATGGCGGAATCACCGCGGCCAGCCTACTTTCAGGTACCCTGCCTGCGTGGGCCGAAATTCTCCCCAACGGAAACGTGGTGGTTGTGTCGAATGCCACTCCGGTACCGGGCTCGTACAACTTTACCATGAGGACGACGGATAGTTTCAATTCCACTACGGATTCGCCCCTTGCCTTAACCGTCTACGGCGAACAGCCATCAGCCTTAATAGTACTCCCGGTAGAACTGCTTGACTTCACGGCGGTGGTAGAAGAAGCCGGCGTACTCCTGCGTTGGCTGACGGTTTCCGAAGAGCACAACGACAGGTTTATCGTGGAGCGCAGTATCGATGGGCGGACGTTTACCGCACTGGGAACGGTGAAGGGGCAGGGCAACAGCCGGGTAGCCGTAACCTACAGGTTCGTCGATACATCGCCGCACACCGGCACTGCTTACTACCGCCTGCGGCAGATGGATGTTGACGGAGCAGAATCCTACAGCAACGCAATTGCCGTAGCGTCAGCAGGCAGTACCGATAACCTGCACTTGCACGCGTATCCCAACCCGTTCACCACTAGCCTGGCCGTGGCGGTGACTACCGCGAATACCAGGAGCGCCCTGTTGCGCATCGTGAACCTGCAGGGTCGGGTTATCCTGACAAGACCCGTGGCCCTGACCAAAGGCCTTACGGAGGTGCACCTCGACGTGCAGCAGCTTTCCACCGGCGTGTACATCCTTCAACTAACCGGCAACGGTATCGAGGCAAGCACCAGGATATTCAAATCACACTAACTGGTAGTTATTACTCCATGAAATAGGGCAGTATGGCTACCGGCCTGCTTTTAGATTGCCTTTTGAAATGGCAAAAGCTTACCCCGCCTTCACAATGTCGGAATGACTAGGAGATTTAATGGCGGGGTTGTGACCCAAAATCATTGATTTGGGGCTAGTAACTTCGCTCTTTGGCTAAAGGACCGCAGCACGTCAATTTCATCGAGCACTACTGAAAGGCCGCCTAACTTTCACCTGACTAACTTGGCTCCGTGGTCTGAAAACCCGAGGTGTTATACCGCCCCCAAGGCGATACTGACGGTGTTGGCGGAGGCGGCCAGGGAACCGTAAACCGCTCCGCTTCACCGCTTCGCCACCCGTCCCACCAGCGTACGACCCGCATCCGTCGTCATCCGGAGGTGGTACAGGCCCACCGGCAGATCACCCAACTCGACAAAGGCCGGTACGGGGGCCAGATCGCGGACCCGACGGCCCGCCCCGTCAAAGATCTCCAGGCGGTTCAAGCGGCCCTTCAAGTCAGCCGGTAGGCTGAGGCTCACGCGATCAGTAGCCGGATTGGGGAAGATATTCAGCGCGCCAATGGCCTCTTCGGGGGAAAACAGGCCACTGGTACCGGAAACGGTAAATGTGTAGACTGTGCCGCTCGGGGGCACGCCATCTAGGTATAAGTCATAGTCTTCAAGATCCTGAGAGGTCAGTGACGTATAGACCGGATTTTCCGGATCCCCCGCTAGGTGATACCCTTCGGTAAATCCCTCTGAGTCGTCACGGTCATCGTAGTAGTAGTCCTTTAGTAAAACAACTCCAAATTCAGCATCTTCCGTTCCGTCGAGGATCTCCGGTGAAGTCGGTCCGTAGCGGAACTCGATAGTACCCGATTCGTAGATCCAGATCTGGAAATTGGTAAAGTAGTCGGATACGCCGTCATCCGACGATTCATCATAGAAACCAGCATTTTTAAATTGAATAATGCCAATTGCGTTGGGGGAACTGCCGGTCAAGTGGTAGGTGACCGGTGACTGGGATGGCTGGCTCGCGATATAGCCCCGGTCTACCACGTCCGACAGGTAACCTGATATCAATTGAATTTCGTCGCCTTTGGCAGTGGGAATGTTGGGATCCTGGTCCGCAATAAAGGCATTCCCCGCCCAGACCAGCGTGTCGATGGACTTCTCAAATAGCGAAAGAGTGAATCCCAGAGGAATGAAATAAGGCTCGTCGTCCCAGACTACGGGCTCTCCCGTTATAGAGTCGGTGTTCAGGAGCACCCCCCCGTCCAGTTCGGAATAGGCCTGGGTGGAAACGGCGAAGTCGTACGTCTGCGCGGACAAGCAGACCGACAGTAACAACAGGGGTAAGGGGGTAAAATAACGGTACATGGTAGCAAGTTTTGAAGGTGAAGCAGGCCACCGGCACCCCCGTGCATCGGAGGGTCGGTGGCCTATACATTCATCTCCGGCGTACCGCAAAGTGACCGTTGCGCCACGTATTTATTTTCGGCCCTACAGTACCGTCACGCGCTTGCGTAGCACGGCCTTCCCCTGATGCTCGAACGTGAGCAGATAGAGGCCCGCAGGCAGTCCAGCGACCGGGATCGGAGTTCCCGGCAGGCGGGGATCCAGCTGTCCGCCGGCCACCCGCTGTCCGTTGCTGGCGAAGAGCTGGTACTCCAGCATTCCCTGGGGGAGCTGGTGCACCAATCCGGCATCGATGGTGACGTGCACCACGTCACGGCTGGGCACGGGGAAGATGCGTACCTGGGCGCTGGCCTCCTCGTCGCGCACCGCCGTGGTGATGCCTCCTACCACGACCTGGTTGCTGAAGTCCGAAAGACAGCTGGGCCCCTTTACCCGGGCGGTGTAAAAGCCATTGTATTTAGGCTTATAGTACCGGCCCGGAGTCTCCGCCTCCAGTTCGTCCTGGTAGTACCAGAGGATCGGGCCGGCCACGGAGGCCGCCAGCGTGGTAGTGGCGGCGTCGTACTGAATCGACGGCGCGTCCGGCGGCGACAGGAAGGTCAGGCGGCCCCGGGTGGGCGGACTGAGGCAGTCGTTAAAGTACTTGGTACGGACGGTAAACTGAATAGGCTCGTAATTGGGGTATACCGTGATGGCGTCACTCGCCGTGGACGACTGCTCAGTATAAGCATTTTCGAAGGTCCAGAAGTACTCCTGGGCGAAGTCGCTGACCGACAGTTCGATGGGGCGTAGCGTGCAGGTATCGATGACGAGGCCCTGCTCCACCGTCGGAGCCGGGGGGGGGACGGCGTCGACCGCGGAGATTTCCATCGGAGCCGAAGGCGACGAGAGGCAGACGCTCTCCGGGTCCAGGGTGTACGCGATGTAGGTTCCGGGCTCGGTGACCGTGAGTACGGGGGTGGTATCGCCGGTGTTCCAGACGATCGGCGTACCGAATCCCGTAACCACCCTCGGCCTGGAGGGCCTCGACCAGAGCGGTACCGTGGCGGTAGAGGCCGACTCCACCAACAACCGGCTGTACTATCTGGGCACCGACTATTACACGGGGCAGCTGAGGAGACTGGCCTTCAACCGGGCTACCCTGCGGCTCCTCTTTTCCCGTGCCATAGACCCCTTCGCTCCGCTCTTCACCGGGGTAGGCGCCACCGAACTGGAACAACTCGGGGGGAAAGAGGACTTTGCCTTCCTGACCAGCGAGCA
>JBGTHX010000161.1:0-1557 GCA_041746055.1 Lewinella sp.
CACGCGGTCGACGTGCTTCAACCCGATCTGGCCATCTGCGGCGGACCGACCGAAGGTCGGCGCATCGCCGCTCTGGCCGAGGCATATCAACTGGAACTGGCCCCCCACTGCTGGGGCTCGGCCTTCAGCTTCATGGCGGGCGTCCACCTGGCCTTCAGCAGCCCGTCGGCCGTGTACATCGAGCACAGTCTGGGTGGCAATCCGCTGCTGTACGACCTGGTGCGGGAGGCGCCTACCGTCACCGAAGGCCGGATCCGTGTGCCCGACCGGCCCGGCCTGGGGGTGGAGATCAACCCGGACTTCGTGGAGCGGTACCGGCAGGGGGTAATTCACTAATTCAAACACTCACCCATTCACCAACTACCATGGGAAAAATAGCAGAGATCAACCACGTCACCCTCATCGTCGACGACCTGGAAAAAGCCGCGGCCTTCTACGAGGAGGAGATGGGACTGGAGCCCGTACCGGCCTTCGTATTCGACTACCCGACGGCCTTCTTCCGCATCACCGACAGCACCCAGCTGCACCTCAGCGAGTGGGAAGACAGCCGCTCCTTCCGCGGCCACCTCTGCGTGCGGGTCGACGACTTCAGCGAGCTCTTTCACCGCATGAAGGCGCAGGACCGCATCGATACGGCCCCCTGGGGCAAGGTGCGCCGGCTGCCCGACGGGGCCATGCAGGCCTTCATCCGTGACCCGGCCGGCAACCTGATCGAGCTCACTTCCTTTCCCGGGGAGGAGATCGACCCGGCCATCTTCGCCGACGAACTCTACGAGGAGGGGCTCTACGTGAGCGGCCGCAACGACTTCCGCGGCTACAAGGCCGAGAACGCCACCCTCTATCACCCCCCAAAGGAATCGGTATGAAGCCGGTCGTACTGATCCTCGAGTCCGTAGTCGAAGCGGCCTATCGCCTGCTGCCCGCCACTGACTTCACGGTGGTCCGGCCGGGAGCCGAGCCGGAAGACTACGCCGCCGTGCGGGCCATCGTCACCCGCGGCAAGGAGGTGGTGGACCGCGCCCTCATCGACCGCTGTCCGGCCCTTTCGGTGGTCGTGCGCAACGGCGTCGGGGTCAATAATATCGACGTCGACTACGCTACGGACCGGGGCATCCAGGTGCTTAACGTGCCCGGGGTAAACGCCGCCACGGTAGCGGAGCACACCCTCGGATTGATGGTCATGCTGGTACGCGGCATGTACCGGCTGGTCCGGGAAGTAAAGGAGGGCAACTGGGACTACCGCCTGGCGTACGCCGGGCGGGAACTGCGCGGCCTGCGCCTCGGGATCGTAGGTCGCGGCGACATCGGCGAACGGGTGGCGGCGGGCGCGGGTGCCCTGGGAATGACCTCGGGGCACAGCTCCCGTACCCCGGGGAACCCCGCGGAGGGCTACCGTAGTCTGCCGGATCTGCTGGCCGAAAGCGACATAGTGAGCCTGCACATCCCCTTGACCGAAGGCACCCGCGGCCTCATAGGTGCTGAAGCCCTTTCCCAAATGAAGCCCGGCAGCTACCTGATCAACACGGCCCGCGGCGAACTGGTCCACGGCCCGGCCCT